>JAGXHH010000080.1 GCA_024636355.1 Desulfobacteraceae bacterium
CCGATGATGATGCCGGATTACGCCGGGTGACAGATAAAATCGTTTGAAATATCGAAGTTGCCCCCCGTAACGCACCAGTTCCCTGAAAAACCCGGCATCGACGTCTGTTCCCCAGGCGTCGAGAAGCACCTTTACTTCCACACCCCGTTTTGCCGCATCCGTCAATGCATTTCGTATCATCCGTCCGTATGTATCGGGAGCGAGAATGTAGAATTCGAGGTAAACCAGATGTTTAGCCGCAGCGATATCCCTGACCATCCGAAAGTACATTTTGGTGGCATCACTGAAAACTTCGGTATTCATCCCGCTCGATTCCTGTTCCCGGTTATAGAAAACAGACTTAGGCTCAACTTCTTAATCTTAATATTAATCATGTATCCCCGCATTATCCGCTTCTTCCGGATGGAGCCCCTCCAAGATACTGTGTTTTTTCGTATGAAATACGGGATTGCTTCCATGTCCATTCTTTAGAGAAGAATCTATTATTTTAAGCAAACAGGTCGAGTAGATGCAATCTCACACAAACAGTCACTAATGTGACGGAAAAAAGGAGGCACTTATGAAGCTCTTGAAAAAACTTGCAGCCATTCTGATGATTTTCAGCGCGTTTACGATTGGTGGATTCGCCTGTGGCGGCGGTGCGGAGGAAGAAAACGGCCAGGATGTGGGCCAAACCATGGAAGACACGGGTGAGCAGATGGGTGAGTCCGCTGAAGAAGGGGTTGATCGGACTGGTGAAGCGATCGAAGACACCGGAGATTCGATGCAGTAAGTAGTGCCCGAATGAAAACTATGAATGAGTGCACGGTCTGCCGCTTATGCGAAAGGAGGTATGCAGATGCTGGGATGGGCCGCATTGTTCTTCATTATCGCGATCATCGCCGCTGTTTTCGGATTTTCCGGAATTGCAGGGGCTGCAGCGGGTATTGCACAGATACTGTTTATCATTTTTCTGTTTGTGTTCGTCGTGTTTTTATTTATGGGCAGACGCCCGCCGGTCTGACCCGGAATAAAAAAAGGCCACCCGGCATGCCGGGTGGCCTTTTTTTGTCGGACAGAACCGTAAACGAAATAATGAGGAGATGACATATGTGGATAAAACTTATTAAAATCAGTGCTTACGGATTGGCGATAAAACAGATTGCCGATCAGGTCGCATCTGTAAGAGAGGAACGCCAATCGGTACGTCGGCGGTATCGGAACACTAACCTTGCCATCGGCATGACTGTTGGTGCGGCCCTCGGAACGACAGCTGCATTGATGCTAACGCCACGAACAGGCCGGCAGGCCCGGCAGGCGCTGGCCCGTCAGGCCAATGAAACCATGGGCCACATCCGGCAACGGGCTTCCAGAGTAAAAGAGCATGCCCATGAGGCATGGGACGAAAGAAAAGAAGTGCGTCAGGCGCGACGCGCCGGGTGCTGAACCTCAAGGCATTTACGTTTCCTTATTAAATTAACGAAAAACAGGATTCAGGAAGACGAGCACAAAACAACCGTATGAGATAAGACAATTGTTTTTTTCCCTTTTCCGATTCAAATCCATGTCTGAAAACAGCCAGAAAAATTTTGGAGATTCGAACCTGAAAACGCCTGAAATAAGCTATTCCCGGCGTGTCCTTATCGCCCTCGGGTTCGCCATAGGCGCCGGCTTGCTCATTGTATTTGTCTGGCAGGCGCTTTATGTGCTGCTTCTGCTATTTGCAGGCGCCCTGGTCGGTATCCTGCTGCATTCCTTCCAGTGCACCATCACTCGATATACCCGCATTCCCTCGAGCATTTCCCTGGTATTGGCCCTGGCGGTGGTCTTTGGCCTGCTGGGAACGTTTATCATGCTGATCGCCCCGGTGGTAAAAGAGCAGTCCGTAACGCTTATTGACCAGATTCCGGAATCGCTCCGCCGATTGCAATTTTACCTTCTGAATTTCAGCTGGGGTGATGAACTGTTCGGGCAAACCGATGAATTTGAAAATTTTTTTAAACGGATGAACAATAAACAGATCATGGATACCCTGCAAAATGTGCTCGATATTTTCTCGACCACTTTCGGGGCGCTCATGTCAATTCTGTTTATCATTATTATCGGCATTTACATTGCCGCCGAACTCGAGACCTACTTCGAAGGGGTCGTGCGGCTGATCCCTATCAGTTATCGGGCCAGGGGGATCGAAATCCTGCATCGGCTGGGGTATATGCTGCGGTGGTGGATGCTCGGGCAAAGCCTGTCGATGTTGCTCCTTGGATTCCTCGTATTCTGGGGCCTGTGGATCATGGATATTCCCTACGCGATCGTCCTGGCGCTGTTTACGGCGATTATGACGTTTATCCCGAACCTCGGTCCGATCCTCGCTTATATCCCCACCGCGCTGGTGACCCTGACCAATGACCCTGTGATGCTGATCTATGTCACCCTGTTTTATGTGATTATCCAGACAATAGAAGGATTTTTCATTACACCGATGGTGCATCGCAAAGTCATCACAGTGCCGCCGGTGATGATTCTTCCAGTGCAGATCCTGCTGCTCCAGCTGATCGGAATGCTCGGGGTCATACTGGCGATGCCGCTGGTGGCCTGCGCCATCGTGCTTATCAAGATGATCTATGTGGAAGATATTCTCGGTGATACCGACAGCCGATTTAAATCGGAGACAAAAAGGCTGATCGGCATGTAACCTAATTTTGGCTTTGTTCCGGAAGTCGAAGAAAGGATGTTTAAGATTCGTACCTGGTTGGCCGGAACCAGCGGTGTTGCAGAAGAACTCAGAAGGCCGATATGCCGAAATCATGCGACAGGCATTTTCCCTATGATTATTTTATTTTCATGATATGCATGTATCCTTTCCGCATGAACCGATCCTAAAGGAGGCCTGATGAACATTTTTGAAGCAATTGAAGCCCATCACGATCAACTGCGAAACCTATTTGAAAAAGCACTGAGCGATCCGTCGGCATTTGATGAACTCAACAAGCACCTCCGCGTCCACCATGAAAATGAGGAACAGATACTGCTCGCTGCGCTCGCCGGGGAGAAAAAACTCCGGGATGAGGCGCTTGAATCTATAGAGGAGCATCGGGTAATTGAGATGATGCTGATCAATCTGAAAGATTTTCCGAAAGACAACGAACGCTGGCGGATCAAACTCGAGATTCTTCAGGAATTCACCGAGCACCATCTGGAAGAGGAAGAAGAGGATCTGTTTAAAAACGGGCGAAAGGTTTTTCCCGCCGATCAGCTCGAAACCATGGGCAATTCATTTGAAGCGCGCAAAAAACAGCAGCTGGAGGTGCTTTGAAAAAGCCAGAATCCAGGAGCCAGAATCCAGGAGCCAGAATTTAGAAGCCAGAAGCCAGGAGCCAGGAGCCAGGAACCAGGAGCAAAGATGAAGGAGGAGATATTTTTTTCTGGTTCCCAAGCTCTGGCTTGGGAACCCGGTTGTGGGAAGCTCCAGCTTCCTCTGCCTGCCTAAAAAAAATCCGGGTCATCGGACCCGGATCTATAATTCCAAAATGCCTGCCGGAAATACTGCAACCCTGTCAAATCTGCTTTGATAATCACCCTTAGGTCTGTCATAGTGGATCGCACTTGGGCTGTGTAAAGAGCCTATACAAGTAATTAAAAACACCAACGGGCATTTGCAGGTAAGCATGATCGAAAACACGTTTTGTCACGTACCGGGCATCGGGGAAATAACAGAGCAGCAGTTGTGGGCGGCAGGCATTATGGATTGGGGCTCTTTTAACCGCCTTGAAAAACTGCCGCTGAGCCGGGCGAAAATCACCTGCATCCGCAACGAAATCCGGATCTCGCAGGATGCGCTTGGATCTTGTAAACCGGGGTACTTCTACCATCGCCTGAAAAGCGGTCAGCACTGGCGCCTTTTCAAGGATTTCAGGTATCGGGTGGCCTATATCGATATCGAAACCACCGGCCTGGGTTTTTTTGAGGATTACATCACCACTGTCTCCCTTTATGACGGCCGCCGGATCCGGTATTATGTCCATGGGGACAACCTCGACCGGTTCATCGAAGATATCTTCGAATATGACCTGCTGGTGACATACAACGGCAAATGTTTCGATATTCCCTTCATCGAACGGTATTTCCGGACGCCCCTGCCCCACTCGCACATCGATCTGCGTTTCGTCCTGAGCAGTCTCGGCTACAAGGGCGGGCTCAAACGGTGCGAGCAGCACTTCGGACTGTCCCGGGACGCACTCGACGGGGTCGACGGCTATTTTGCCGTCATTTTATGGCAGGAGTATTTGGCCACCGGCAACTGCCGCGCCCTGGAGACCCTGCTCGCCTACAACATCGAAGATGTCGTCAACCTTGAATTCCTGATGCACCAGGCCTTTAACTTGAAAGTCGCGAACATGCCGTTTGCGGACCAGATGACGCTCGATATTCCACTCCGTCCGGATGTGCCTTATTGTGCGGACCTCGCCCTGGTCGAACAGCTCCGCAATCGGATGGCGATGTCGGGGTTCGGCGGCTGGGGTCATAGGTAGTGCCTGTTTTCTGAATTCACAATTTGTGAATTACAATTCCAAGCCGTTTTGGATTTGGATCAGGTTCCGTTTTTGACAAATCGGCTGAGTTGAAGAATGTTTTAACCAGAAATGGATTTGTTTTCAGGATACCGATCCAAGCGGATCACTGGACAAAAAAGGAGTCATCCAGATGAAAATCGTATGTCTGCTGGGAAGTCCCCGGCTTACCGGCAACAGCACAACCGTGGCCAATCGCTTTCTCGAAACGGCCCAGGAACGCGGGGCGGTAACCGAAACCTTCGCCTTGAACCGTTTAAATTACCGCGGGTGCCAGGCATGTGAAGCCTGCAAGACCAAACTCGACAAATGCGCTCTCGACGACGATCTGACGCCGGCGCTCGCGGCCGTGGCCGGAGCAGATATCCTTGTTCTGGCTTCTCCGGTCTATTTCGGAGACATCAGTTCCCAGATGAAGGCGTTTGTTGATCGTACCCTGTCTTACTTGAAACCGGATTTCCTGACGAATCCGGAACCGAGCCGGCTGGCGCCGGGCAAACGGCTGGTGTTTATCCTGAGCCAGACCCAGGCGGATAACATGTTTGTCGATATTTTCCCGAAATACGAATTTTTTTACCAGATGATGGGGTTCCGGGACAACCGGCTGATCCGGGCCTGCGGCGTTACCCGGATTGGAGATGTCGACCGTCGGTCGGATATTTTCGATCTTGCCGAGAAAAGCGCCATAGAAATGGTGGTCTGATACCGGTGCGTTCAGCTGTCGTGAGCCGGAGGTGATATGGATTTGGTAAATCCAAGGTGCTGGACAGATCGGCCGATGATCCTGAAGATGTAGGCATCCGTGAGTTCAACCGGTATGTCCGGGAACACCGGGACCTGATCGCCACCATGATCCCCATGCGCGATGGCGTCACCCTCATCCGGAAACGGAAAAAAGAGTAAAAGGAATTAATCCTCCTGTTTTCCTGCCTGTGTTCGTCGCAATGAAATTTCCACCACTTTTGCGAAAAGCAAGTTCCGTGCACGTGCACGAGCACGTGTACGTTCACGTTCACGAAAACCATTGACATCGATGCATTGGGTCATAGGATGTGCTGACGAAGGAAGCGCATCGGCTGCGTACCGGAAATCTGAATGGGTTCCCACTGTGGTAATGATTTCATAACTATTAATTTTTCCGAATTCAAATATAATCCAGCACCATAGTTGATATTGGGCCGCCAATACGTTATAACCATCTTGCTTTTGTAATGGCGGCTTTTTTTTGATCTTGACGAAAAATCCTGGTTTTCGTTCGGGCCAAATTTTATTGAATTGTCAAGGATATCCGATTTGGCAAATGCCTCTGAAGGAAAATGGAGTATACGCCCGCGCGCCCGGAAATGGTTGATCGTTGCGGTATTGATCTGCCTGCTTGCCGGGGGGGGCGTGTTGCTTTCTGCCGAACTGGGCGGCATGATCGCTCCCCGGATCGAATCCCGGCTTGCCCGGGTCCTGAACGCGGAGGTTCAGCTGGAGGAGTTCGATTTCGGACTGTTCACCGGCGTGCATATAGAGCAGATGATCATTCGTCCGGAAATAGACGGCCGTGTCTTGCCGGATAAGGAAATCCGGCTGGCGGATGTGGAAATCGACCATCGCCTGGGCGGGTTGTTGTTCGGCAAATACCGTATTAAAAAAATACGCATTGGTGATTTCGCAGCAGAAATCGATGCCGGATTGCTCAAGTGGGCAGGTTCCCTGGGCGACGAGCAGGTGCCGGACGCCTTACCGGAAATTGAATTGTCCCGGGCCGCACTCGAATTCGATTTGCCCGGGATGCGCCGGCCGGTGGAGGTCAACCGGGTGCGGCTGTCCGCATGGCAGCCGGACGTGAAACGCATCCTCGGGATCCTGTCATTTGCGGCCGGAAACAATACGGTCCGGATACAGTTTAACGCCATTCCCGAGCAGTCCTACGTGGAAACCGAAATCATGGTCAACGGGTTCGACCTGTCGTTTCTGCCGCCTGTCGCATTTGACAGGTTTCATATCGATCCCGCCGAACTCGATACGCAGGGGATGCTCACCGGCAAGCTCATCGCCTTTCTGGCGGAAGACCCCGGGCAAGCGCCCGCCGTAACCGGTCAATTCTCCCTGACCGGCGCCTCGGTTCGTCACCCGGAATCGGACCTGGCCGTCACCAACGGTACGGCGCAGATTCTCATCTCGGACGATACCGTCACCGTTCGCCATGGGGATTTTAATCTTGCAGGGGGCAGCATCGAAATTCCTGCCGCCGGTTTCCAGGTCGGCCGGACCGGTGTCGAGCGTTTCTGGATTCGGGCGGATATGAACCATCTGGATCTCGTCTCGTTGTACCGGGAAGACTATTTCCGCCAGGTATCGGAAAAATACCGGCCGCAAGTGCAATCCGGCACGTTTGGCGGATCACTGCACGCACAGTGGGCGCCGGCCGATGGCATGACATATACGGCGGATGTGACGGTGCAGGATGTGTCCGCAGCGCTGGAGCAAAACGAAATTAAGCTCCACTCGCTCGAAGCCGGGGGCAGTATTGACTCTTCCGGGAAGGTAGTGATCCGGCAGGCCCGGGGACGTTTGCTGGGCGGTCGCGCGGAGGCGAGCGGGTCTTTTGAGCTTGCCGGCAAAAAACTGGTCGAACGGCACCTCGAAGTCCTGTTCAGCGATATCGAGCAGGATGAAAAACTGATCGCCATGCTTCCGGATCATGTGAAAAAGGCAATTGATTTTACCGGAATCAAGGGGGCTACGGTGGAGGGATCGATCGGGCTGAAATCCGACGGCATGGCGCTTTCCGTAACGGTTCATGCGAAAACGGTCGAACTGCCAACGTTGCCGTTTGCGTTAACCGATGCGGAAGCCGGGATCAAATGGGCTTCCGGTACCAAAAAAGTGTCATTTGAAAACGGCAGAGGCCTTTTAGGCGGCAGCCCGGTAGAAGGTTCGGGGACCCTGCTGCTGGAAAAACCATTGCGTGCCGATCTTTCTTTGCGGGGCAGCTATCTCCCCCTGCAACAGCCCGTCCTGGAATGGTTGCATCTGGATGCTGATCCATGGCGG
>JAGXHH010000081.1 GCA_024636355.1 Desulfobacteraceae bacterium
AAGCTGCCGTCAAACAGGTCGATGGTCCCTTCCGCGACGATGACGGAATCGGCGTTGGTCACGCGAAGGGTGTCGACGGTTGCCTGACCGGACGGGGCCAGCCGGGCGTCGAGCTTGACGTTGCCGATGGTGATGTCGTCATGGGAAAGCTTGTCTGCAGAGAGTTCGGCCGTAATCGCCGGCTGCATGACCGGCCCGGCGAGCTGAGCGGCCAACTGCGTGCTGCCGGAACGGGTCGGGATGCCGAAAGGGGTAAGAATCTGGGCCAAATTCGGGCTTTCCAGGTCAAGCTCCAGGTCCATGGTATTTTCGTAGAGCCGGTAATCGCCCGTGACGTGCAGGATCGTTTCCCCGGTTTCCACTATTATCGGGTGGATCGCCACGTTGCTGTCGGCCAAATCGGCTTCGGCGGTAAGTTTCAGGTCGGTCGGGGCCAGGGTATTGCCTGCGGCAATCTGTTCGCCGACCAGGTCGATTGCGGCCTCGGCTTTCACCGCTTTGGGCGTTACCCCGGTTCCTGCCAGTGAAATACTGCCGGTGACGTTTCCGGCAAGCAGGTCGCCGGTCCAGGGAAGCTTGCCCAGGGCGAGTCCCTGCGTGTCGACGACAAGATCGTAACCCATGGCGTTGACATTGAATGCCCCGCCCAGGAGCCCCTCCGTGAATGCCGGTTTCAAGTTGATCTCTCCGCGGCCGGCAAGCGTGCCCGGTGCCGCATCGATTTTAAGGTTTTCGATGGTGACGCGCTGATCGTTCATGCGTGCGCTTAAATCGATGGCATCGACTTTAATGCCGGGCAGTTCGCCGCCGCCATACGTGGCCGCCAGTTTCACGGCCGGGTTGTCCAGGGAACCCGAGACGTTTGCGGTCAGCTCGATCGGACCGGACAGGGCGATATCCAGGCCGAACAGGTCCCGGATGAAGGCGAGATTGCCTGCCAGATCCAGTTTGAGGTCCGGACGGGGTTTCTCAAAAAATTTGGAAACGGAACCGGTGAGGGAGAGGTTCGGCCCGGAAGTTTTCAGGATGAGGTCCAGCGGTTCGAGCGTACCGTTTTCGAGTCCGGCATCGAGCGAGAGCTTTTTTACCTGCGTGTAGATTCCGGCCATATCGATGGCGCCGTCTCCGATCGACAGGTTCAACCGTGCCGAGCGGTCGGATAGATCGGCATTTTCCACGGTGATATCAATGTTGTGAAGCGAGATTGATTGGGGGCGTTCTTCCGGTGTCCGGGCCGCCATGTCGAATTGCAGATCCCCGTTTATCACTTCTATGTGCTCTGCCCGGATGCCGAACGGAAATGGGGTATCTGAAGGTGGCGGCTCTTCTGCCGTCGGCTCGGCAAACGCTTCCGCAAGGTTCAGGTTGCCGTCCTTGTCGATTGCCAGGTGTATCCGGGGGTCTTTGAATCGGGCGTTTTCGATGACGATCTGCTTCTGCAGCAGTCCGGTCAGGCCGAGATTGACGAACAGCTGATCGGCGGCAATAATGGTCTGGCCGTCCGGGCCGTCGATCCGGACATTGTTCAGCTCGATGCGGCCCCGGAACAACGAAATATCGGATTCCTTCCAGTCGGCGGTCCCGGGAATCGCCCCGTTGAGCCGTTCCCGGATCATGTTTTGCGCCGAATCGGTTTCCAGGTAGAAACTCGCCCCAACGACCACCAGGACGATCAATCCCAGCAGTACGGCCACCCCGATGCCGATGCCTTTAAATATGCGATTTGTCATTCGGACCTTCCGGTAAACGCCTGTAGTATCCGGTGCACTGTCGAAAAAAAGACGCTACCGTTTAAAATAGTGCAAGCGCGTTGATTATCAAGTCGTTTACGATTTCTCGGTGAAGACAATCGCAGCTGCCGTAGGTTGGGCTGAGCGGTTAAAGGCTGTTAGGCTTCGCTGTTTCTAAGAGGTTCCAAATGTTGTGCCACCTCCAACAGATTCAATTCAGCGAAGCCCAACGATGACAACGGCTCAGCCCAACTTACGGTTCTGTGATCAAGATTGAGAGCAAAGATTAAGATTAAGAGCAAGATTAAGATTAAGAGCAAGAGCAAGAAAACCTTGAACCCTGAACCTTGAACCCTGAACCTTCTTTTCCCCTACATCATGAAGAACGGATCCACGTCAAAGGCGGTCCGGACCTCCCGGCTGTTGAAATGCGGACTGTTTTCAAACATAAGCCGGCGGAGGAACTGCTGCAGGGGGGATACGCCCGGGGCCTTGAGCAGGATCTGCCACCGGTAGCGGCCGGCGATGCGGGAAAGGGGCGCCTCGATCGGGCCCATGATGTCGACGGCCCGGCATTTGGCGTCATCGCCTGCTTTGAGCTGCTGGCACAGCCGGCCTGTGGCTTCGGCATGCTTGCGGGCGGCATCCCGGTCCTTGCCGGAAATCTTGATCTGAACCATCCGCGAAAACGGCGGGTAGCCGAGCGCTTTGCGAAAGCGGATTTCCTCGTTGTAAAAATTCATGAAATCCTGCTGCTGGGCGGCAATGATGGAGAAATGGTCCGGGCTGTAGGTCTGCAGGATTACCCGCCCGGTGCGGGTTCCCCGGCCGGCCCGGCCGGCCACCTGGGCGAGCACCTGGAAGGTCAGCTCCCCGGCCCGGAAATCGGGAAAGGAAAGCGACAGGTCGGCGCAGATGATCCCCACCAGGGTGATGTTGGGAAAATCGTGCCCCTTGGCCACCATCTGGGTGCCGACCAGGATGTCGATCGTGCATTGCCGGAGGCCTTTTAAAATTTTCAGCAGCGCCCCTTTGTTCTTCGTGGTGTCCCGATCCATGCGGGCGACCCGGGCGTCCGGAAAAAGGGCGCTGACGACTTCTTCGAGTTTTTCCGTCCCCAGTCCGAGCTGTTTGATCGATTTGGCGCCGCAGGTGTCGCACACGGATACGGCCGCCCGGAAATAGCCGCACATGTGGCATTTGTAAATGTTGGCTTTCTTGTGAAGCGTCAGGGTAATATCGCAGTGCTTGCACTTCTGGGGCGCACCGCACGAGGCACAGACCGGGTAGCTGGCAAATCCCCGCCGGTTTAAAAACAGCAGCACCTGTTCGCCCCGGCCAAGGGTTTCTTTTATCGCCCGGTGGAGCTCGGCCGTTATGAACCGGCCGGAGCCCTTCACATCCTTGTGGTTTCGCAGGTCGATGATCTGCACCTCGGGCAGCGCCTGCCTGTGGATCCGCCGGGTCAGGTTCAACTCCCGGAATTTTCGTGCGGCCACGTTGCTGATCGACTGGATCGACGGGGTGGCCGATCCGAGCAGGGCCACCGCATTTGACTGCATGGCCCGGACCACGGCCATATCCCGCGCATTATAATGAAAGCGGTTTTCCTGCTTATACGACGTGTCGTGCTCTTCGTCGACGATGATCAGGCCCGGGTTGGCAAAGGGGGCGAAAATAGCCGACCGGGCGCCGATGGCGATGGGGGCCTCGCCGTTTACGATGCGCATCCACTGGTCATAACGCTCGCCGGTCGAAAGGCCGCTGTGGAGGACGGCCACCCGCTGGCCGAATCGGGCCCGGAACCGGCGTTCGATTTCGGAGATCAGGGCGATTTCCGGCACCAGGATCAGGGCGGTCCGCCCCGCATCCAGTGCGGCGGCGGTCAGGTGCATGTAGACTTCCGTCTTGCCGCTGCCCGTTACCCCGGCCAGCAGAAAGGCCGCAAATTTGCCGTCCATGGCGGAAATGACCTCCCGGATCACCTTCTGCTGCTCGCCGGTAAGCTGCGGCGGGGTATCGGGCTCCACCGGTTCGCCGAACGGGTCCCGGTAGACCGGTTTTTCAAAAATCTCGACGATTCCCTTATTCGCCAGGTTTCGCACGTGGGTGGCCGCGGTCGAATTCATTTCCTTGAGCCGGTCGACGGAGGATTCTCCGTGCTGCGCAAGATAATCGATGATCTGCTGTTTCGGGTCGGACAGGGCGTCTTCCGGAATCGCTTCTGCGGTCAATCGAACATAGCGCCGCATCTTGTGACGGGTTTTTGCCCTGCTGAGCGTCTTTTTCCGGCAGACCCAGCCGTTGCGCTCCATTTTGGAAAGCAGGCTGTTGGGAATGTCGCAGCCGAGCTTCCGAACCAGCTCCACCGCCCGGGCCGGGCCGTTTTCCAGGAGCAGAAGGATCTTTTTTTCCAGCGCGCCTACCCGGTCGTCGGCATCGGCGAGCTTGCAGTTGACGAATTCGGGCAGCTCATAGACGGCGCACTCTGCCGGATTGATCCCCCCCGGCAGCGCCTCGCAGATGACCTCCCCGATCGGATGGACGTAGTAGTCGGCCAGCCACCGTAAGAACGGGATCATGGTCGCGGGAAAAATCGGCTGGTCATCGAGCACATCGAGAATTTCTTTTATTTCGTGGCCACTATTTTCCCGCGTATCTTCTCCCAGCACATACCCGGCCACCCGCCGGTTGCCGAAAGGAACCAGCACCCGCTTGCCGGCAGCCACCATCGGCCAAACGTCTCCAGGCACCGCATAGGTATAGGTGCTGTAGACGGGAAACGGAACGGCGACTTCGATGTGCATGGTTTTTAAAGGCATAATTGCAGTGGGCGTGGCATTAAAAATTTAATTCCGGTTATCCATTTCCCTCAATTTCTTGCTCTTGCTCTTAATCTTAATCTTGCTCTTAATCTATCTGTACTCGTAAAAAGTCCGTTTTAATCAAAGAGGGTACAGAGTATACAGCGAAATGCCTTTAAAAAACTTATCTCGTGGCCTCTGTGCTACTAACGGCGAGTTTCTTGTTTTTTGAACAAGTTTTTTTACATGAAGTACATGAAGGTCTCATGAAGATCCATGAAGGGATTTTTTAATTCTGGTTATCCGGTCCAGTGATGGGCAATCCTAAACTTTTTGGTGCCAAGGAGATCGAATATCCTCTCGCAGAGGAACTCTCCGCGTCCTCAGCGGCTCTGCGAGAGAAATCATTAACTGGAGTTTACGGATAACCCTTAATTTTAAACCTAAACTGAGCGATTCTGAGTTTGGCAGCACGGGTTCACCTTGCTTGTAAGCCATAAATCCGAAAAATTGAATCTATGGCTGACCCAAATCGAATACTGATCCTTAGATTTTTAGGT
>JAGXHH010000082.1 GCA_024636355.1 Desulfobacteraceae bacterium
AGGAAGGCCATACCGTCCATGCGACCGAAGCCGAGGCGGTCGACCGGACCTATATGATGCTTAAGGTATATAAAAAAATTGCCGAGGAGTACCTGGCCATGCCGGTTCTCATCGGTGAAAAATCTGCCGCGGAAAAGTTCCCGGGCGCTGAAATGACCACCTGTATCGAAGCGATGATGCAGGACCGCAAAGCGCTCCAGGCGGGCACATCCCATTTTCTGGGCCAGAACTTTGCCCGGGCATCGGATATCCGGTTCCAGACCGCAGAAGAGACCGAACAATTCGGATGGACGACTTCGTGGGGCGTTTCGACCCGGCTGATCGGCGGCCTGATCATGACCCATGGCGACGACAACGGCGTTATCCTGCCGCCGCGAATCGCCTCCTCCCATGTCGTGCTGCTGCCGATTATCAAAAAGGCCGCAGACAGTGAGCCGGTCATGAACTACACGCGGGAGCTTGCTGAAAAACTGCGGCAGAGCACCTACCATGGCGAATTTTTGAGGGTGGAGGTCGATGAGCGCAACAACATCGGCGGCGCCCGCAACTGGGAGTGGATCAAAAAAGGTATTCCGCTGCGTGTGGAAATCGGCCCGAAAGATATCGCATCAGGGGCCGTTTACGTGGGGCGGCGGGACAAGGACCGGAAAGAAAGCGTTTCGATGCCCCGGGACCGGTTTATCGAAGAAATCACCGATATACTGGATGATATCCAGAACCGGTTGTTTGAAAAGGCGCTGGCATTTCGGGAAGCAAATACGCAGGCCTTTGACGACCTTTCAGCATTTAACGCGTATTTCACCCCGGAAAACAAAGAAAAGCCGGAAATTCACGGCGGATTTGCCATGGCGCACTGGTGCGGCGACGGCAAATGCGAGGAAGATATCAAACAGCGTTTAAACGTCACCATCCGGGTCATTCCGTTTGACGCGCCGACGGAAATCGGCAAGTGCATCGAATGCGGCCGATCCAGCGACAAACGGGTTGTCTTTGCCAAAGCGTATTAATCAAAAACATGATCCGAATTACCGACATACTGGATAAGCTCTACGATTACTACCCGGACGCCGATGTGGACATCATCGACCGGGCCTATATTTACTCGGCCCGGGTCCATGCCGGTCAGATGCGGTTGTCCGGTGAGCCGTACCTGTCCCACCCCCTGGAAGTCGCCGATATCCTTGCCGACATGAAGCTCGACCCGGTCAGCATCGCCGCCGGCTTGCTCCATGATGTCGTCGAAGACACCCACTCGACCATAGACGAAATTTACAATATCTTCGGCAAGGAAGTCGCCCACATTGTCTCAGGAGTGACCAAAATCAGTGCCCTGCCATTCAGCACTGACCAGCAGAGACAAGCCGAAAGCACCCGAAAAATGATCCTGGCCATGGCCGATGACATCCGGGTGATTCTCATAAAACTTGCCGACCGGCTGCACAACACCCGAACCCTTCATTATCACAAGTCCTTTGAAAAACGCCGGATAATCGCCCAGGAAACACTCGACATCTATGCCGCTATCGCTGCCCGGCTCGGGATTTACTGGATCAAGAACGAACTGGAGGAAACGTCCTTTTCTTATGCCAATCCGGAAGAATACGAACGGATAGACAACCTGGTCAAACGCGAGCAGACCGAGCGGGACAAATATGTGAAGACCATGCGGACCCTGATCCAGGAAAAAATGGACCAGGCCGGCATCTCCAGTACCGTAGAGGGACGGTACAAACAGTATTACAGCATATACCACAAGATGCGGACCCAGGATCTGGACTTTGAAGAAGTCTACGATATCATTGCGTTCCGGATTCTCGTGGAAAACGTTTCCGATTGCTATGCGGCACTCGGCCACATCCACTCCCGGTGGAAGCCGATCCCGAAAAAATTCAAGGACTACATCGCGGTTCCCAAACCCAACATGTACCAGTCGCTGCATACCACCGTGATCGGTCCCTACGGCGAGCGAATGGAAATCCAGATCCGGACAAAGGAGATGGACCTTGTGGCGAGGTACGGGATTGCGGCCCACTGGAGCTACAAGGAAGGCAAAACGGAGAATATCAATACGGCCAACACCTTTGCCTGGATTCGCAACCTGGTGGAAAACCAGAAAAGCTTTGGCGATCCGGAGGAATTCCTTGAGAACGTGCGCATCGACCTGTATCCCGACGAGGTGTTCATCTTTACCCCGACCGGCGAGGTCAAGTCCCTGCCGAAAGGGGCCTCGCCGATTGATTTCGCTTTTTTGATCCACACCGAAGTGGGCCAGGAATGCACCGGCGCCAAGGTCAACGGCCGGCTCGTTCCCCTTCCGTATCCGCTCAAGAGCGGGGATATCGTCGAAATCCTGACCACAAAGGGGCACCATCCAAGCAAGGACTGGCTCAGTTTCGTCAAGACCGTAAAGGCCAAAAGTCGCATCCGGCACTGGATCCGCAGGCAGGAAAAAGACCGGAGCCTGTCTCTGGGGCGGGAAATGTGCGAAAAGGGTTTTCGCAAGTACAAGCTTAACTTCAATTCCCTGGTCAATTCGCGGGAAATGGAGAAAGTCGCCGAGGAATTCAATTTCAAAACCGTCGACGACCTGATCGCCAATGTCGGGATCGGAAAGATTACGCCGCTTCAGGTTATCCGCAAGTTCGATCCGAGCTTGAAGGATAAGAAGGAAGGCACGCTCATCGACAAATTCATTTCGCGGCGTCGAGGCAAGCCCCGCGATAAAAGTGACGGCGTGGTGGTTCAGGGATTAGAAGACATACTGATCAAATTCGGTAAATGCTGCCTGCCGGTTCCCGGCGATCCGATCACCGGCTACATTACCCATGGCGCCGGAGTTACGGTGCACAGGACAGGGTGTATCAATGCCCTGAAGATGAGCCCGGACCGGCAGATTGATGTGGAATGGAAAGAAGAGGATGCGGGGATGTTCCCGGCTTCTCTTTTGATATCCGGTTACGACCAGGTGGGACTGCTGGCCGAGATTTCAACCGCCATCAGCAAAGCGAATGCCAATATCAATGACGTGCACCTGGAACATCAGGAGGACAAGAACGTCAATATTTACTTTACGGTTATCGTAAACAGTATCGCCCAACTCAACAATATTATCGCCAAACTGAAAAAAGTTCCGACCATTTCAGAAGTTCGCAGAACCTGATATAATCGAAACCATGAAGGCCATGCAGGTCACCAAGAAGTTTTTTCTTGTCGTGACCTGCATGGCCTTCATGGTTTTAACAGGATAATACGATTCAGCGCTGTCGGGGGATCAGGGGGCCTTGACCACCAGGCCGGATTTAATGCAGTTGGTGCAGACATTGATTTTTTTGACGCTGCCCTGACGCATGGCGCGGACACGCTGAATGTTCGGATTGAACCGCCGTTTATTCACATTATGGGCATGGCTGACATTACAGCCCACCATCGGTTTTTTCCCGCATATTTCACACAGCCTGGACATGGTGTTCTCCTTTAGATGGTTTTTCACTCAAAATAAACTCGAATATATGCCGTAAATTTCAAGAATTGTAAAGTTTTTTTTTAAAACAAAGAATCCAGAATACAGGAGCCAGGAGCCAGAAGGTATTCGGATGTCGCTTCGGCTCCGGCATATTCTCTATCCTGATTGAGCCGAAGGCGAATCCTTATTCTGGATTCTGAATTCTGGCTCCTGGATTCCCTGCTTGATGAATCCAGGCAGAGCCCTTTGCCTCGGACCTGGCCCGGAGGACCAAGTTTTTAAGATCGAATAAAATTTCTTACCTTGCGTCGGGAATCATCGCAGGCTCTTCCGCCGTTGGCTCCGAACGTTCGGGCTCGGGTGTTTCTTGAAGTCCGTCTTTGGCTTCGGCCAGATACTTCCGGGCCTCTTCATGGTATCCGCTGTCGGCCGGGTAATTGCTGATGACGTTTTCAAACCGCAGGATGGCGGCTTTGTAATGACCGGATTTGAAATAAAAACGGCCCACGTAAAATTCGTGGCCCGCCATTTTCGTCAAGGCGTCCTGGATCAGGGGGTCGGCTTTTTCGGCATACTCGCTTTCCGGAAAGCGCGATTTCAAACGCCGGAAGGTTTCCAATGCCAACTGGGCCGGCACCTGGGTCCGGTCGATGCCTTCCATCCGGTCATAATGACAACGGCCGATCCTGTAGATGATGTAAGGGATCTTCGGGTCGCTGGGATGCAGCTGTTCATATTGCCCATAGGCAAACAGCGCTTCCTCATACTGCTCCAGTTCGAAATGCGCATCGGCGATACGGAGTTCGGCTTCCTTGGCGAACTGGCTGTAGGGATACCAGTCCGTCAAGCGCTTGTAGACATCGATCGCCTTTTCGTATTTTTCCGCGGCAAAATATTTCCGGCCTTCTTGTGCGAGTTCCGGAGCCGTTTTTTCCGGCTTTTTACCAAACCCCGCACAACCGGCAATCATCAGGACACAAAGCAGGATGACACCTGCACATACAACTTTTTTCATTCTTTTCCTGCGCGAAAAAGCGCCTTTATTTAAGATTTTCGATATAATGGATGGCTTCCGATGCCGCAATGGCCCCGTCTCCGACGGCTGTGGCAACCTGGCGAAGCGGCGTGTTGCGGACATCTCCGGCCGCATAGACTCCGGGAACCGAGGTCTCCATCCGGGAATTGACCGTGATGAATCCGGCTGCGTCCAAATCGATAACGGCCGGAACGAACCCGGTATTCGGAACCGTCCCCACCCAGACGAAACAGCCGTGAACGGTGAGATCCGTCAAATCTCCGGTCTTGACATTCTTGACGGCGACACCGGTCACCCCGGAGGCGCCGCCTTTAATTTCCGTCAATACCGAATCCCAGATGATTTCCAGGCGCTCATTTTCAAACGCGCGCTCCTGAAGAATGCGGGCGGCACGCAGCTGATCACGCCGGTGAATCAGGTAGACTTTTTTTGCAAACCGGGTCAGAAACAGGCTTTCCTGAACGGCGGTATCTCCTCCGCCGACTGCGGCGACCAGACTGTCGCGGTAAAACGGGGCATCGCATGTGGCACAAGTCGATACCCCCTGACCCCAGAACGTATTTTCGCCCGGCACCCCGAGTTTTCGGGGGGATGCCCCGGTGGCGATGATCACCGATTTGGCGCTCAGGGCGCCGTCGCTTAAATGGACCCGTTTGACGGTATCACCCAGATCAAGGGAGGCGACTTCCGCACTGCGCGTTTCCATCCCGAAGCGGCGGGCCTGTTCCAGCACATTGGTCATCAGATCGGCGCCGCTGATCCCTTCGACGAAACCGGGATAATTTTCGATCCAGTCGGAAACCAGAATCTGACCGCCGGGTGCTGCCTTTTCAAGGACCAGTACGGAAAGGCGGGCCCGCCCGGCATAAAGTGCCGCCGTCAGGCCGGCCGGACCCGCACCGATAACGATAAGGTCGTAATCTGTCTGGCTCATTTACATCCCGTTATAAATTATTCTTGATGGCCTGTTCCAGTTTCGATTTTTCAACCATGCCGACGATCGTCTCCACCTTTTCACCGCCCTTGAACAGCATCAGTGTCGGGATGGCACGGATGCCGTAATTGCTCGGGGTTGCGGGGTTGTCGTCGACGTTGCATTTGGTGACCTTGAGCTGGCCTTCAAACGCCTTGCTGATCTCATCGACCATCGGCGCAATCGCTTTGCAGGGTCCGCACCATGGCGCCCAGAAATCGACCAGCACCAACTCCGTTGCTTTCAAAACCTCGTCGTCAAAAGTCGAGTCATTTATTTCTTTTACACCTTCAGCCATTTTATTCCTTCCTGTGTATGCAGTTTGGATTTTGATAACTGGCGAGCCGCATCCGTTTAACAACTAACTGATTGAAAATTAAGATAAACATAAAATATCGCAAATTAAATTTCTACTATACCTCCCCACCGGTTGTCAAGTTATCCATGATTTCCGTCCTTTAAAATTCTGACTCCCCGTCTTATCCTGCTGCTTGCGGGAAAAAGAATTGACTTTCAATAGCACCTTTTTTATTCTGTTTTGATTATATATTTAGTGACCGGGCGAAATTCAAGATTTTTAAAAAACGGGTTTCGGTCGGGACATTATAATTGATTAACCGCAGGACCGATAGGAAACATGCCTGATGATCGATTTGGATTTTAAGAAAACCGGCGGGTTGCTCCCCGCCATCGTCCAGGATTACAAAAGCGGCGACGTCTTAATGCTTGCTTACATGAATGCGGCGGCCTGGGAAAATACGCTGAAAACAGGAAAAGCCACCTTTTACAGCCGGTCACGCGATTCGCTCTGGGTCAAGGGAGAAACCTCGGGCCACACCCAGCAGGTCCGGGAAATCCGCATCGACTGCGATCGGGACACGGTCCTGCTCAAGGTCGACCAGATCGGCGGGGCGGCCTGCCACAAGGGTTATAAATCCTGCTTTTTTACTACTGTGGAAAATGGCTCGGAAACGGTCACTGAAGAAAAGATATTTGATCCGGATGAGGTGTACAAAAAATGACGGACAAGCTCAAACTCGGCATTCCCAAGGGAAGCCTACAGAAATCGACAATCGAACTGTTCAAACGTTCCGGCTGGAAGATCAACGTCAACGGCCGGAGTTATTTCCCCGACATCAATGACGACTCGATCCACTGCACGCTCTGCCGGGCCCAGGAAATGGGTCTCTATGTCGAAAACGGCACCCTGGATGCAGGCCTGACCGGCAAGGACTGGATAGCGGAATACAAATCGGATGTCCATGTGGTCTCGGACCTGATCTATTCGAAGGTCAGCGCCCGACCGGCACGCTGGGTCGTGGCCGTGGCCAGCGATTCGCCCATTCAGACCCTCGAGGATCTGGCGGGCAAGAAAATCGCAACCGAACTGGTCAATTACACCCGGCGGTTTTTTGCCGAAAAAGGGATCGACGTTACCATCGAATACTCGTGGGGCGCCACCGAAGGCAAGGTCGTCTCGGGTCTGGCCGATGCCATCGTGGAGATCACGGAAACCGAAAGCACCATTAAGGCCCATGGCCTGCGCATCATCTACGAGATGATGCAGACGAACACCCAGCTTATTGCCAATCACAATGCCTGGACCGACGAGAAGAAACGAAAGAAAATCGAACAGATATCACTTCTGATGAAAGGCGCCCTGGTAGCGGAAAAGCTCGTGGGTCTCAAGATGAACGTGCCGGAAAACAAGCTGGATCCGGTCGTCGAACTGCTGCCAAGCCTGAATGCCCCGACTGTCGCCAAGCTCTACCACTCTGAATGGTATTCCGTTGAAACGGTGGTCAGCTCCGATACGGTCCGGGACCTGATTCCGGTGCTCATGGAAAATGGAGCTGAAGGTATTATCGAGTATCCCCTGAACAAGGTGATTTAGGGTGATAATCAAGTCTGCCCAATTTATTACCAGCGCTGTGAAACCGGACCAGTACCCGGAAACGGTGCTGCCGGAAATCGCCTTTGCCGGCCGGTCCAATGTCGGCAAGTCGTCGTTGATCAACACCCTGGTCAATCGGAAAAATCTGGTCAAAACCAGCCAGACTCCTGGAAAAACCCGACTGATCAATTTCTTTGAGATCAATGAACAGTTCGTTTTCGTCGACCTGCCGGGCTACGGCTATGCCCGGGTGCCGGCAACGGAACGGAAGCAGTGGGGACCGATGGTCGAAAAGTACCTGAGCACGCGCCCCGGACTCAAAGGCATGATGGTTCTCCAGGATATCCGCCGAACTCCCGGGAAAGAAGAGCATGAACTCGTCTCTTTCCTGCACCATCTGGGCATTCCGTTTTTTTATATTTTCACCAAAGCCGACAAGCTCTCCAAAAACAAACAGAGCAGCCAGGTCAAGAGCATCCGGAAAGAACTGTCGCTTACCGACGATGAATTCATCTGCTTTTCGACCAAAACCCGCCAGGGACGCGATCGCACCTGGCAGCAGATCGAGCGGCTCCTCGGTCTCGAGAGTGAAAACGGCCCGGCCGGTGCAAATACCCAATCTTTTAATACACAGCAAGGCTTATGAATCAGTCATCCAATCCGTTTGAAGGTTTCCAGTCCGGTTTTGCCGCTATTGCCGGCGCTCCCAATGTCGGTAAATCGACCCTGCTCAACCGGATGATCGGGGAGAAGATCTCCATAACCTCGTCAAAACCCCAGACCACCCGGAACCGTATCATGGGGATTGCACACGGGGAAGATTACCAGATTGTGTTCCTCGACACCCCGGGGGTGCATCGCAGCAACAAGCCGTTGAACCGGAAAATTGTGGAAGTGGCCCTGGCCGCCATCGATGAGGTCGACCTGATCCTGGTGGTCGTCGATGCGTCAAATCCGGACCCCCAGTCCGAAGCGCTCATCGTGGAGAAACTTCAGCAACGGAAAAACACCCCGGCCCTGCTGGCCCTCAATAAGATCGATCTCATCGAAAAACCCCGGCTGCTCCACCAGATCGACACCTGGTCCAAGGCCCACCCGTTTGCTGAAATTTTTCCGATTTCGGCGTTAGACGGCACGCAGGTCCCCGAACTGCTTGCGGCAATGCGAAACCTGCTGCCCGAAGGTCCTCCCTATTTCCCCGAAGATGCCCTGACCGACATGCCGGAGCGGTTTATCGTGGCGGAAATCGTCCGGGAAAAAATATTTGAGCAAACCGGGCAGGAAGTTCCCTACGGCACGGCAGTGACCATTGAAAGCTTCGAAGAAAGCGACGACTTGATCCACATCCATGCCGCCGTCCACGTGGAGCGCGACTCCCAGAAGGGCATCATTATCGGCAAACAGGGGCAGATGCTTAAAACAATCGGCACCGAGGCCCGTACCGATATCGAGCACCTGCTCGGGACCAAAGTTTTCTTAAAACTCTTTGTCCGGGTGGAGAAAAACTGGAGCCGGAATCCCCGGGCGATGCGCAAACTCGGGTACTGATGATTGTATCCTACCATCCCTGTTTTACGGGAGACCGAAACCGGCTTTGCGCCGGACGCAAACCCGATGAATCGGATCTGGAACTCATCCGGGCCGCCGATGCCGTCATCCTGCCCCAGGGCTGCTACGAGTCGCTTTTTAAACTAGCGCAGGCCCATTGCGCGCGAATCTTTCCAAACTATACCGCCCGTTTTTCGTATCCCGGCAAAACCGGTCAGATACGGCTGTTTGCCCGCACCCGTATGCCCCATCCCGAAAGCCTTTGTTTTCAAACCATGGCCGACTTTCGTGCCGCCGGTCATTCGAATATAGATTACCCC
>JAGXHH010000083.1 GCA_024636355.1 Desulfobacteraceae bacterium
CTACGGTTCTTATCATTAGTAATTCAAATGTAACGACCTATCCGAAAAAATGATTCTCCATGTGGACATGGATGCGTTTTACGCGTCCGTAGAACAACTCGACAACCCGGATCTTGTAGGCAGGTGCGTGATCGTGGGCGGCATTTCCGACCGGGGCGTTGTTTCTGCGGCAAACTATGCGGCCCGAAAGTTCGGGGTGCATTCGGCCATGCCGATGTACCGGGCCCGGCAGCTGTGCCCGAACGGCGTTTTTCTCCACCCCCGCGGCGGCAGGTACAAGGAACTGTCAATCGTCATCATGGGCGTCCTCTGCTCGTTTTCCCCCCTGGTGGAACCGGTCTCCATTGATGAGGCGTATGTGGATATTTCGGGCTGCGCGACGCTTTTTGGCGGACCGGCGGAAATCGGGGCCAAGATCAAGGCGCGTATCAAGGATGCCGTCGGTTTGAACTGCTCGGTCGGCATCGCTCCCCAGAAATTCCTTGCCAAGATCGCCTCCGATTTCGACAAGCCGGACGGGTTGTACGTGATTTCCCCGGAGGCGGTGCCGGACTTCATCGATCGGCTCCCGATCGGCAAAGTGCCCGGGGTCGGCAAGGTGACCAATCAGCATCTGGACCGCCTGGGAATACGAAACCTCGGGGACGCCAGACGGTATACTGAAAACCAGCTGGTCGCCCGCCTGGGTAAATTCGGTCATCGGCTGCACGAGCTCGCCCACGGAATCGATCGGTCCCAAGTCCATGTGTCCCGGCCGGTAAAATCGATCAGCAGCGAGGAAACGCTTTCGACTGATACAATCGACCGGACGGTTCTGAAACATCTGCTCCTGAAGCATGCCGAAGACGTGGGGCGCCAGATGCGCTGGAAAGGGATGCGGGCGAAAACAGTATTCATCAAAATCAAGCTTTCGGATTTCCGCCAGGCCACCCGGCAGGCGGCACTTCCCCAGCCGACACAATCATCGGAACTGATCTATCGCGGCGGAGTAGCGCTGCTTAATGCGTTTAAAATCGAAAAACCGGTCCGGCTTGCCGGCCTCGGGGTCACCGACCTTATCACCGGGGAAATACCGGTCCAGGCGCTGCTTTTCGAAGAGCCTTCCGAAGGATCGGCAAAATGGGAAAAACTCGGTTCCGCCGTGGACGCCATCAGCGAAAAGTATGGGGTGGATGCCATTAAAAAGGCGGGGCTGGTGCGGAAAGAATGAGTTCTGCTTCCCATTTATTCACTCGTATGTTTTTGTTCCCTCCCCAATAAAAACAATCTGGATATCTGGAAAACTCCAGTAAATAATAAATCACTAAAGTCTTCCCGGCACTTTTTCTCGTGCGCGTGCGCGTAATCGTAATCGGATTTTATGCTCGATTACGATTACGCGCACGAGCACCGTCCCGCAAGCGGGACTGAGCACGAAAAAACCCAACTGGAGCTTTGTCGATAGCCAGATAAAACAGTTTTTCCGGATAACCGATTAATACATTCTTTGTATAAAAATTCATCATCAATGCTTTCGATAAGTTACACATTTTACAGGCGATGAAAAAACGAGAATCGAATTGGACGAGTTGCTCCTGCGGAAATAGATTTATCTATTATATAATAAATCGACTTCAAGGGGGGCGACATGGGCTTTCAAAAGAAAACAATGGTTTTTCTTGCGGTTATTTTTGTTTGCGGCATGATCGCGGCAACAGGGGCCAGGGCGCAGATCCTGACGGATGCGGACCTGAACGGACGGTATATCGTCTCCCAGTTGATTGCCGGGGAAACCCTGATATACGCGCTCGAGTTCGACGGTGCGGGTGTCCTGACCGATTTGGCCCTGCTCAATGCCTCGTTTAAGGTAAACGGCGAAGACATTGATCCCGATACCGCCGCGCAGATCATCATCGGCATTCCCGAAAGTACGTTGTATTCCGTCCAGCCCGACGGTTCGTTCTTTTTTTCCGGATCGAGCATGGCGGGTGCATTGTCGTCCAACGGGCAGATCATTAGTTTCGTTCAGACCGATAAAGGGGGATTGCCGCAGATCAATATCGGAATCCGGGCTGCATCCGGTATTTCCGACACCGCGCTGGTCGGCGATTATTTCATCCATGTGTTCGAGTTCGATATCGGAAATACGGTAAACGAACTCGAAGCCAATTCCTATATCATCGATGCGTCATTTGATGCGATGGGGCAGATGAGCGGCGAACTGATTGCCGGGTCGATCGTGGATGCCGATCCGATATTCCGGGCAGGGTACCGGGTCGAGGAAACCGGGCTGCTTTTTATCGAGCGGGAGGGCGAGGGCTCCCCGGATACGGGCGCTGTTTCAGCCGACGGTTCGGTGTTTGCGGCAGTCGATACCAACTGGGCCGAAGGCGAGGATATCCGGATCATGATCGGCGTCAAAGCCGCCGATGAGGATGAACTCACCCATCAATTGTTTTTATCCGAATATTTCTTCACGGAGCTGCTGGTTGCCGGGTCGACGCCCACTTCGGTCGGCCAGTTCGTCGATATATTCGGTCAGATGAATTTTGACGGATTCTCCGGTTTTCAGCGCCGCCAGTTGTTTGGTACCATCAGTCCCCTGGAATCCACAATAGGAACCGTCAGGATTCTTACCGACGGCCTGTTCGTAGCCGATGGACTGACCGGCACTATTGTGCCTGACGGGAGCTTTTTTGCGGCCACCCGCATCGAACCCGGGCTGGCAGGCTTAAGAATCGGCATTGCCAACAGCACCTTCATCGGAAGCGAACGCCGTCTATTAAACGTCGAACCGGTGGATCATGATGCTGTCTGTTTTATCCGTGCGGTGAAAAAATAAATCGGGCGGACCTGCGTGTCCGCCCTGTTGCTAAGAAGATTAAGATTTTCATTTCATTGTAAAAAGTCTGTTTCTCTCGCAAAGACGCAAAGAGCGCCAAGGTAAATGTATAAAATGAAATATTCTGGATATATTTTTATAGATCATATTAACCCCGAGGGGTTTGACATATCAGCCCGGGGCAGCGCCCCGGGAAAGATGAAAAGAATCAGAGGAGCCCTGAAAGGGCGATACATAGAAATGAATTATAAAATGTCACGCCCTTTCAGGGCTCCTTTTCCTTGGCTTCTTTCCCGGGGCGTTGCCCCGGGCTGTTATGTGTTGCCCTTTCAGGGCATTAAGAACTCAGTTACTGGAGTTTCCCGATATCCATAATTAAATATTTTTCTTTGCGGCCTTGGCGTCTTTGCGAGAAAAAAACACTTTTTACGGCCTTATTAAGATTAAGAGCATGAGCATGAGCAAGAGTAAGAGCAAGATTGGAAAAGCGTACCCACCTACTCCTCAAACTCCGGCGCAAACATTGCCATAAAACTTAAAAATCGTACCCGGCCCCCTTCGATGTCGCATTCGGTGGCGATGGTCGCCAGGGGATTTCTCTCTTTTGCCAACATCTGTTTCCATACCAGCGACGGGACGGTTACCGTAATGTCCCGCGGGGAGACGAGTTCGGGGCGGATTTCAGCCACCCCGCGGCGGACGAGCACCGAATACGCTTCATCTGTGTCCGGAAAGATAAATCCGACCGTCCGTTCCATATCGGCACATTTTTCAGCATCCAGGTTTACGGCCATTGCATCAAAGAACCGGCCCATCGGCATGCCGGACAGCATCTGTTCGGTCGGCCGCCCCATCTGCCCGATATGAAGCTGCTGGCCCAGTTCGGCGGCCCGGGTCAGGTAGTAATGCCGGGCGTTCGGGTTGGCCTGCGCCTGGCCGAGAGAGGTCAATGCGGCAACCCGCAGGTTGCGCGCCTCGGCATTGTCCGGCTCCAGGCGCAACAGACAGTCGGTGAGTTCTAAAACCCACTGGTGATCGCCGGATTCCGCCGCCTGGCGTGCGGCCGTGAGCATGGCGCCTTTGCCACCGGCAAGGGCGGCCATATGCTCGGCTTTTTCCATGGGCGGCAAGGCATCCAAATGGGTTGGATTGCCGTCGAACCAGCCGAGGTACCCGTTGAATATGGCCCGGACCGACCAGGCCACGGTTCCGTAGTATTCCGTAAGGAAAGGCGATGCGGCCAGGTGAGGCGGCAGCTTGATCGATGCGGCCAGTTCATCCGGGGTTTTCCCCATGTTCATCCCCCGCACGGTCTGGTCATGGACATAGGCGATGGCA
This sequence comes from Desulfobacteraceae bacterium, assembly GCA_024636355.1. Taxonomy (GTDB): domain Bacteria; phylum Desulfobacterota; class Desulfobacteria; order Desulfobacterales; family Desulfosalsimonadaceae; genus JAGXHH01. The sequence goes on from JAGXHH010000083.1 coordinate 4,160, forward strand.
TCCCGGTAATCGGTCAGGGTGTTATAGATGGCCTGTTCGCCGGATACCGGGCGGGTGTGGGACGGCACCAGGTGGGCCGGGCGCAGGGCGCGCATCTTGTCGATACTCTCCACCCACCTGCGCACGTCCCGGTGGGCCGTTCCCCGGATGGTATAGAGATTCGGAAACGTTTTGTAGATGTTGTCGCCCGGCAGCAGAACCCGTTTTTCCGGCAGCCAGACAAAGATCTGATCGTCGGTTTCCCCGGGGGCATGGACCAGTTGCACCTCGATTCCGGCGATACGTCCTTTCCAGGAATCGGAAAATGTGTGGTTCGGGCGGACCACCCCGACGGTGCTGTCCGTCGCCAGTTCCAGCCGGCGGCCGATGCCGGCATTGACGATCGAAGAATCCTCCAGGAAATTGCCGAACATTCGCATGCTCCGCTGCGTGAGAACCGGACGCAGCACCCCGACGACCCGGTCGATCATCGGACCGGTGGTTTCATGGGCGAAAACGGCGATATCCGGGCCGTCGACAAAGGCTTCGGAGCCGAAAACATGATCCGCGTGGTTGTGGGTATAGATCACCGCGCGGATCGGTTTGTCGGTGATTTCCGCAAAGGCGCGCCGGACGGCCTGACCCGCCTCGAATGTTCCCATGGTATCGACGACGATCGCCCCGTCATCCCCCTCGATGAGGATCGAGTTGGCCAGCCCGAAACCGACGGCCACATGCACCCCGTCGGTGACCCGGATGACCTGCTGATCAAACTCCTTCGTATGGGCCTCAAGGCCCGGAACGGTGGAAAGATTTTCAAAATGCGCTTTTTGCGGGGTTTTGTCGCAGGCACAGAGGATTGAAAGGAATAAAAGAGATAGTAGAAAGATCGTCCGACCGACACGATTTTCTTTCATAACATCGAGCCCCTTTAAAGGTTTGCCTGCCATGTTGCCGGAAAGAAAAAAAGTGGGAAGTTGAAGATGGATGTTTAATTCATAAAAGATTCAGCGGAATAATTCAAGCGGGTTGCGAGAACATGCGGCACTGCGACAGTGCCCTGTAGGTCGGGATTCACATCCCGACGCCCTTCGTCAAAAGAAAGAATCCAGGAGCCAGGAGCCAGAATCCAGGAACCAGAATCCAGAAGGGGGTATTTCGCTGGTTCAGCTCCAGTAAACGGTCGCTGGTTCCCAAGCTCCGGCTTGGGAACCCGGTTGCGGGAAGCTCCAGCTTCCAGTGCCTGTTCTTCCGGCCACCTGATTACACTTTTTCTTTTTGGGTACAAAGGGGTTCAACCCACCGGCTGGAAAAAGATGTGTTTCGTTCAGGTACTTTAAAAACCGGCCTGGAAGCAGGAGCTTCCTATGACCGGGTTCTCAAGCTGGAGCTTGGGAACCAGACAACATGTGCCTTTATCGGGCCTTAAACCCAAACCGGCACAAATAATGATACGGTCCCACATCGCGGGTGTCGATCAGGGAAAACCCGTATGGCGAAACGGTTTCAACCACCTGTTCCGGGGTGATACGAACTCGGATCGGCGGCCCGGGCGGACCCTCGATCTTTTTAAACTCTATGACCGCCAGTTCCCCCTCGGGTTTCATCACCCGGACGATCTCCTTTAACGCGCCTTCTACTACCTTGTCATCGATCAGGTCGTGGAGCACCGATGCCATGAGGCACAAGCCGACCGATTCGTCCGACAGCGGGGTTCTCCCGCTGATGTCGGACAGCACCGCCCGAATGTTCCGGATGCCGCGCGACCGGAAAGCGGTTTCCAGTTCCTGCAGGCCTTCTTCCCAGAGATCGACGGCATAGATAACAGCGCCTTCGTCAACACGTTCGGAAAGCGCCAGGGAATAGGCGCCATTTCCACACGCCACATCGAGAAAGCCGGTTTTCCCGGAAAGGGGCAGGGCCTCAAACAGTGCCTGTTCATCGATCAGGGAAAAGCTGCTCTTACCGGCCCCGGTCGGCTTATCTTTCATGGTGTTTTCTCCATGATAAGGTTTTCATAAATTAAGTGAAAGAATCCAGGAGCCAGAATCCGGAAGGAGGTATTCGCCTTCAGCTCATTATTTCATGATCAGCATCGTAGGTTGGGCTGAGCGGAGCGAAGCCCAACAAAATGCCGGGCCAAAATGTTGGGCTTCGCTCCCCCCGCTCAGCCCAACCTACGGGAGGAGGGTTCCCAAGCAGGAGCTTGGGAACCAGAAACCCTTGAACCTTGAACCTTGAACCTTGAACCTTGAACCTTGAACCTTGAACCTTGAACCTTGAACCTTGAACCTTGAACTTATCCCTATTCCGCCAACGTGAACCTCAATATTGCTCCGGCGTGATGTTTTTTGAAATCCGCATGATCCAGGAAAATGTGCTGGACTTCTGAATTCTGGGAAATCGCTTCTTCGATCATTTCATCGACAATATCGTCCATTGCCTGCATCGGTTCACCGCACAGGGGGCAGGATTCTTCGGTCATCGATACGATATGGTCATGGGGACAGAGAAAACCGCCGGTCTGGAAACCGTGCTCGATGAGCAGGGTGTGGACCTGACCCATGCGCAGGGCCTTGATTACCGGTTCTACACCCAATACTCCCAGTCCCTTGCCGCCGCTTTTTTCGAACAGCTCGTCGACGATCTCCTGTTCCCTCCAGCGTTCACATTCGGCGGCCGCATCCAGGGCCATCAGCTTCAGTTCGTGGTCATTGGTTTCGGGCTGGGCGTTGAATTCGGCGCCGAGGCGGCGCTGAAGGTAGCTGTGCAGGTGTTCCTTCAACCAGACCCGGGTCTTGTCGTCCGGGGTGCCGATAATCAACCGGTTGTAATTCTTTTCCCGGAAATATTCGAATGTCCTGTCGGAGATGGTTTTAAGGTGCTTGTGGATCTGGTCCTGGATGTGGCGTTCAATCCGCTTGTCTCCCAGTCCGCCGCTGATGCCCGTGGTGGAATAGGCGCCCCCCCCGGCGGTCATCGACAGGCTGACCCGGACGCGATCGGGCACCTCGCTTTCGATGAACACGTCGGGATGTTCCTCGAAATCGCCGAGATAGAGTGAAAAAAGTCGGGCGTGCCTTGAATCCGCGACAAGGACCAGGAACCGTGAAAATTCGTCAAGCAGGGCCGAAATGGGTCTTATGTACGGGTCCGGCTCCACCACCAGCTGGCTCGGCAGGCCGACCGGCAGGTGGTATTCCTGCCAGAAACCGCTGGCATTGGCGAACAGGACGACCATGCGGGTGTTTTCCATCCGCTGGAGCCCGTGCTTGACATGCTTTTCCATTTCCTTGAACACCCGGTCGATGCCGTCGAGCCGCTTTTCGTCAAACCGTTCCTCTTTTTTGAGATGTTTTTTGGTGGTGTGGAGCAGTGAGTTCATATCGGCCCGGAACTCCCGGGGCGGGGTGACATTCAGGTACAGGCTGGCCATCGGGTTGCCATGGTTTCTATATTGACTCAATTCTTCCAGCTGCCGGCGATAGATGAACATAGGTTTCCTCCTTTTAGGTCTTAAAAAATCCTCTTATCCGGGCCTGTCGGGAATCATTCGTTCGGGTGTTGCCATGATCCGGTCGCGCATCGGACGGAATGCTTGTATAATTAATAATAATACCCATTGGGTGCATTGGCATTTGGTTTTCCAACATCTGGTTTTTAAAATGGAAATTGTGCATTTTTGATAAGTATGTCAAGCAGCTGCACCTTTCCCGTGACCGGTGCGGTCTTGACAATGCGTGTTCACTCCGGTGAGGATGTGGAAACCAACGTCTGAGTTTTCAAGAACAACAGGAGGATGTATGGAGAGTCAAATAGCAAAAGCCATCGGATGCCGGTACGAACCCGTTGCCATTGGTTTTGATAATAAAAAGCCGGAAAAAGCACGGCAATTCGCACCGGGCAGGTGGGGATGCGTCATGTTCATGCTGGTGCGGGCGGCAAAAGGCGATGCAGGCGTTTTCGACCGGGAAACGTTCGGATGCTTCGGCGGGGGCACCGGGCTGGGGTTCGGCAACCAGTACAAGAATTTTCCCGGCGGTGAGGAAGGCTTCTGCTATTTTCTGTCCAAAGGCAATGAGGAGTGGGAGCAGGGGAGACAGACCGCCGAGGCGATCGAGCCGCACGTGCGCAAGGAGTTTTTAGACGATTTCCGGAAGGGCGAGCGGTACAAAAAGACACCGGCGCTGGTCCGCAGGTTCATCGATGCCCTGCCGATTACGGAAAACCCTTACCCCTATGTCATCTTTCAGCCGTTGTCGGAAGTCACCGGGAAGGGCCATCGGCCGGAGGTGGTCGTCTTCCTGGCCGACATGGACCAGGTGGCCGCACTGACCGTGCTGGCCAACTACCACCGGGGGGACAATGAAAATGTCATTTTCCCCTATGCCGCCGGCTGCATGTCGATCGGCATTTACCCGTTCCGTGAAGCCAAAGCGGACAGACCCCGGGCAGTGCTGAGCATGAACGACATTTCCGCCCGCGTGGCCGTCAAACGGCAGCTCAAGGCCGACGTCATGACTTTTGCCATCCCGTATCCCCTCTACCTGGAAATGGAGGACAATGTTTCGGACAGTTTCCTGGAACGACACAGCTGGCGGGAATTGATGAAGTTGAAGGAAAAGAAATAATCCGGTCAGGTCCGCCCCCTGAAGGTTGGAATTCTGCCTCACCCCGGAAGGGCAGGCGATTCGTGAATCGCCCCTACATCGTGAGGGCGCGAATTGAAATGTTTCCGGATCTACACACGGATAGTGCCCGCATCTTTGGTATCACGAAATGGATTGACCGGATTTGACGATTTGCGGCAACCCATTTTACGACGTTGTACAATGGTTAATTGTAGGGGCGATTCACGAATCGCCCTCGCCGATGAGGCATAGAATGCCCAAACCAGAGCGGGCGGGACACACAGGTTCGCCCTTCCTTGAACCTTGAACCTTAAATTTTGAACTTTGAACCTTGAACCCTAAATCATAAACCCTAAACCTTGAACCCTGAACTTTGAACCTTGAACCCGCCCTTCTCATTCCATCCCCGCCGTATTCTCCGGAATCCAGCACTTCCGGCCGTCGTTGAGCCGGATATGGTACCATCCGTTGCGCTTTTCGATGAGCAAAAACTCCGTTCCTTCGTGGAGCGGGTCCTTGAAACTCGGCTGGTAGGTGATGCCGTCGCCTTTGCGGGCGGTCACCTCGTCAGCCAGGAGAACGCCACCAGGATTGCGTTCCTGCCGGAGATAATCGGCAGCAAGCGAGCCGAAACAGAGGATGCCGACGAAGGCGGCCCCGGCGATCAGGCCGGCCGGCACTTTCCGGAAGTAGATGCGGACCAGAAGTGCGGCCCAGAACAGGGCATAGCAGACGGCAAAAATCACCGAACGGGTGGTTGACGAAAAATCGTAGTGCCAGAAGAGCAGCATTCGGAACATGCGGGTTTTCTGGGTATCTTCGATCCGGTCGACCCGCTGGCTCCGGGCATAGGCGAAGTTTTGTTTCAGGTTCGGGTCGTTGGGGATGAATTGTGCGGCCCGTCGGTAGTTTAAAATGGCCCGGCCCAGGTCCTCCATCCGGAAATAGGCGTTTCCTATATTATAAAAGAGCTTTCCGTTTTCAATCCCTCCGGCGGAAACGATCCGTTCGAGCCGCATGGCCGACTGCCGGTAGAATGACCTGGCGGCTTCCGGATCGGTTGCCGCGGCCTTTTCGGCCTGGCGAAACAGCGATTTGGCCTCGCTGAACAGGTCATGGACCTGGGAGCGGTTCAACTGCTCCGCCGCAGCAGCTGTTGCTGCCGATCCTGCCATCAGAATGATCAGCACTGAAAGAATCACCGGAATCAGGTATTTACAATCTGATCTGCCTGTCCGGTTCGTTCCGGTAAATTGATCCCCGACCGCAACTTGAGTGTTCCGGATGATCAAGTGAAAAAATCTCATGACAGGCTCCGTTCCAGTCGTTTCGCCAGGGCGGCCGCCCGGTCCCCAAGCGGTGTTCCGGTGTCGTCCAATGCGGCTATGCCCCCGTATTCAATCGCTTCGCACGTAACGAACAGCGCCTTGAGTTCGGCTACTGTTTTTTCGTCAGTATCGCGTTGCTGCAGGGCGGATTCGAACTCCGGCCAGGTTCCTCCAGGGGGCAGATCCAGTTTTGCGGCCAAATATTCACGCATTGCCGAAAGCACCCCGGCACCGGTTTGACTGTCGGCATCCGGAGTTGAAATATCGAGCTGTTTCAAATTTTTTTTCAACTTTGCATATGCTTTGCGCCGCCTGTTGTTCTTCGGATCGGCGTTGCGCGAACGCCGGAAGGCGGTAATGGAAAACGTGATGCCATACAGCAGGGGGAACCCGGCCAGCAGGGCGATCCAGTAAGGGGAACTCTTCCAGTGGGAAAGTCCGGCCGACTGGCTGCGCAGCACGGACAAGTCTTCATAGTTGTAGGCGATTCCTTCGGCCCAGGTTTCCAGTTCCGATTTCGCAACCCCCTGTGTCTCGATGCCCTCGGCATCCTGTGCGGTTACGATCCGCGTGGCGCTGACCTGCAGCGGGACCGGCTCGCTCCGGGCGATCCGGTATTCGCCGGCTTCCGCATCGAAGTAGGAAAGTGAAATGGGGGCAATCGCTTCCACCCCGTCGTGGGTGGCCCGGAGCGTCTGCGTAAAGATTTTGGCGTCGCCTTTGATCACGCCCGGCGCCATTTCCGACGGAATCCGGAAATCCCGGGCAAGCGCCGGCTGTTGGTCGAGTGCGGGGAGTGTCACCGGGTCCAGGTAGTCCGGACCGGAGACCCGTACGGTGAGCGTGATCGGATCCCCCACTTTGACCGTGGTGGGGCTTGCTTCTGCTTCGATTTTGTATTGACCGACAAGGCCGGTAAAATCCGCCGGCCTTCCGGCAACGGGGAGCGGCCGGACGGTCAGGGTTGGCGTATTTGACGGAATCACGAATTTTTCCGTCACGGCCCGGTTGCCGAAAAAATCGTCGAACATCGATCGGCTGCTCGGCCGCCGGTGACCGGTGACTGCGACAAATGAAACGGTTGACTCGTCTATTTCAAATGTTCCCGGAGAGCCGGGGATCAGCACTTTTTCGAACCGGACGGTCGTCCAGGGCCTGCCGTTCAACGTGCGCTGCTCTTTGATGCCGATGGTCTGACCGGTGCCAAGCGGCACCTGCAGGTAGCGTTCCTTCCGGTTCGGGTCGACCGGCAGGTCCCAATCGGCAACCGTGAAACGGGGATCATCCAGGATCGGCAGGTTGAACAGGAACTGCTGCACATCGCCGCCGATGTACCAGATGGCCTTCAGGGTCACCGGCTGGCCCACGTAGCAGGTATCTGGGGAAAGCGAGAGTTCGAAATGGAAATCGTCGATTTCCCGGGGTTTATCCGCCCGGATTTGTATCGGTCGGGTCCGGGCCGTCTGCTTGCCGGCCGTTATCGTGACAGATGGAATTGTCAGCGTGCCGGCCCGTTTGGGCGTCAGCCGGTAGTTGAAGATATAACCTCGCCGGACGTCCCGGGTCGTTTTTCCGTTGATGATCGTGATCGATGAGCTGTTGTTCTGCTGACCGCCGACAAATGCGACGGAAAAATCGGAAAGCCTGGACAGGTCCGGCTGCTCCGGGGCATCTTCCCCCTGCACCTGGATCTGGTAGACGAACGATTCGCCCACGAAGACTTCCGTGCTTTCCACGGCGGCATCGGCCGAAAACGCTGCAGCGGCATCGGTTGCGGGCAGGGCGGCCGCCAGGGAAAAAAGGCACAGGAGAATGAATCGGTTCAGGTTGCTTCGCATCGGTTACCAGTCCTTTTCCACCGGCCGGTAGCTGCCGTCCGTCGATTGGCGGTACATCCGGTGTTTCTGCTCTTCCTGGAGGATCTTTTCCGGATCTTCAACACCGGCCGCCTCGGCCGTCCGGTCTTTTTCCTGCTCTCCGGATTGATCCGATGGTTCAGCTTCCTGCTGCTGCTGCTGGGATGCCTGTTGCTGATCGTCGGAATTTTCATTGCCTTCCCGGGGATTCTTGCAAGACTGTCCTTCCGGCTGCTTTTCAATGGCCTCGCGAACCGATTTCAGGGCCATGCGGGCAAGCTCCAGATTGTTTGCGGCCGCATCGAGGGATGCGTCGAGGTCGAGGGCTTTTTCATAATGCCGGACACTTTTTTCCAGCGAATCCGATATGTTTTGAAGATCAGTGTTTTCCTGTAAACGGCTTTTTTGAAACAGGCAGTTGCCCATGTTGAAATGGGTTCGGGCCCTAAAAGCCGGGTCATCATTTTGCAGCGCCGCCAGCGAGAACCTGTCGGCGGCCTCGTCATAGGCTTGCGTCATGTACAGGGCGCATCCCTTGTTGTAATGAATTTGGGCGGCATCCGGATTTTTTTCCAGGGCCTTGTCATAGGCGGCGATCGCCTCGTCGAATTTCCCCGCAGCAAACGCCTCGTTTCCTTTTTCCACCAGCCCGGCTGCCGATTCGGCAGAGGCTGTGGAGGCAAGGCTTAGGGACAATGCTATGAATGCGATGAATACTATGATGAATGCGTGAGTTTTTGGCATAATCACCTTTTTAATTGAACCACAAAGACACAAAGAGCACAAAGAAGGGCGTTTATGTGTAATAAAGCATTGACTAAAAGGCGCCGTCAGGCTGATTTTTTTTTATCCGGCGTTTTCCCGCCGGACAAAAAATCTTTTCCTTCTTTGTTTTTCTTCGTGTCCTTCGTGCCTTCGTGGTTCAATTGTTTTTTTCTTCCGTTCACTGATCAACAGCTCCGCAAATAATAGGAAAATCATCACGCCTAAAAAAATCTGGAATTTTTCCTCGTACCGCATGACCGTTTCGGATTCCAAAGCCTTTTTTTCGGCTGAGGCAATCAATTTCATGTACACGTCACCCAGGTCGATGCTGCCGGTGGCCACGTTCAGGTACCGTCCACCGGGGGTGGCGTTGACCATTTCGCGCAAGGTATCCGCATCGAGCCGGGTCCAGACTTCCCGGCCGTCGTATTTTAAAAAGGTCCGGGTCCCCGAGCCATCCGTGATCGGGATGCGCCGCCCCTCGTTTTCATCGCCCAGACCGATGGCGATGATCCGGACGCCGCGTTCGCCGGCCTCGGCGGCCGCCTCCTTCGGGAAACTGTCGTGGTCTTCGCCGTCGGTGATCAGGACGATGTCCTTGTATTTACGGTCGAGATTATCGAGTACCTGGTCGAGTGATGTGCGGACCGCATCGCCGATCATGGTGCCGCCCCGGGAGACGCTGTCCGGCGATAGGTCTTCGAGCATCATCCGGAAGAAACCGTAATCAAGTGTCAGCGGGCATTTGACCACAGCCGTGCCGGCAAACGCCACTAAAGCCACCCGGTCGCGCTGCAGCCGGTCGACACAGTCGCTAATGGCCAGCTTGGAGCGTTCCAGGCGATTGGGCGCCAGGTCTTCCGCCAGCATGCTCCGGGAAACATCGAGCACGAAGACCACGTCCCGCCCTTTGCGCTTCACGGTTTCCGGGACCGGGTTCCACTGGGGTCGGGCGGCGGCCAGGACGCCGAAAATAAAAGCGATGATGAGCAGGGCGGCCTTGCGCCGCCGGCCGGCCGCATTGACCGAATCGTTGAGCTGCGGCAGCAGGTGGGCTTCGGCAAAGCGCTGTAGGCCCTGCCGCCGCTTTCGGGCGGCGTACAGGAAAAAGCCGATCAGCAGGAGGGCTGCCCACAGGAGGAGCATTGTTTCGATATGCTCAAACCGGATGATGTTCATGGAAGCCTCCGGAACACCGTGCATGACAGCAGGATTTCAAGGACCAGCAGCAGCAGCCCGGCATAGACGAGTGGGGGAAATATTTCCCGGTAGTCCATGTAACGGGCTGATTCGAATTCGCTCGTTTCCAGTTTGTCGATGGTGGCGTAAATGTTGCGGAGCGCATCCGCATCGTCTGCCATGAAAAACCTGCCGCCGGTGGTCTCGGCGATTTTTTCCAGCATATCGCTGTCGACGCCTTGCCCGGCCCGGGTAAAAAATCGGCTGAACAAATTATTTCCGCCCGAATCCTGTACGTTTTCACCCACGCCGATGGTGTAAATTTTTATTCCCCATTTTTCTGCCAACTCTGCGGCTTCTATGGGACTGCGGGCGCCGGCATTGTTCTGTCCGTCGGTTAGCAGGATGATGATTTTGCTCTTGATTTCAAAACGGTCGGGATCTTTTCCCGACTGGTGGGCCAGGGTCTCTTCGGCAGTCTGCAGTCGGGCCGCGGCCAGCGCGATGGCATCGCCGATGGCCGTGCCGTCCTCGCTTTTGCGCGTGACCAGCGTCACGTTGTCGATAAACCCGGAAAGCGCCCCGTGCGCCAGGGTCAGCGGGCAAGCGGTTTCCGCATACCGGGCAAAGCTGACCATGCCGATCAGGTCGTTGGGCCGGCCGGAAAGATTGCTGCCGTTGCCGGATGCAAATTCGTGAAACACTTTTTTTACCACATCCAGCCGATTGACGCGGCTGCCGTCAGAATCCATTTCCTGGCCCATGCTGCCGGATCGGTCGACCACCATTTCAATGGCGATCCCCTGGCTTACGTCCCGGACC
>JAGXHH010000084.1 GCA_024636355.1 Desulfobacteraceae bacterium
ACCAAACACCCACGGGTGCCGACCGCGATCGCGATCAGGCGCCGATTTTGCGGGTGATGCCCAATACCCCGGCCCTGGTCGGCGCCGGCATGTGCGGTCTGTGCGGCAACAGGTATGCCACACCTGCCGATATCGAAACACTTAAAACGATTCTTTCGGCGATGGGAAAAGTTCTGGTCTGCGATGAGGACAAAATGGATGCCATTACCGCATTGTCCGGGTCGGGACCCGCTTACTGCTTTTATATGATCGAAGCGATGATTGCGGCCGGCGAAGAACTCGGACTGTCGGCGGCAGAAGCCGCTGAGCTGACCGTCACCACGTTTTCCGGTGCCCTCAAGCTGATGGAAGTCCGGAACGAATCGGCCGAAAGCCTGCGCCGTAAAGTCACGTCGCCCGGCGGCACCACGGAAGCCGCCCTCCGGATGTTCGATGCACGCGGCTGGTCATCGGCGATAATCGATGCAATCTCTGCTGCCGCAAAAAAATCGCGGCAGCTCAGTAACCTTGAGTAAAACATAAATTCCGACCGGTTTTTGTTCGGTCACAATTCATATGGAAACAAATGTTTATAGAAAGTATATCGTACACGGCTGCATTTCTGGCAGGACTCCTGTCATTTCTGTCTCCCTGCGTACTTCCCCTGATCCCGGCGTATCTTACGTTTATCTCCGGCTACAGCCTCGAAGAGCTCACGGACAATCCGAACACCGCCATCCGCAAGAAAGTCCTGATCGCCACACTTGCCTTCGTGGGCGGTTTTTCCCTGATTTTTATCCTCATGGGGGCATTAGCCCCGTTTCTCGGCGGACTGATTACCGCCTCAAAAGAGATAATACGGATAATCGGCGGCATTCTGATCATTCTGCTCGGCATTCATTTAACCGGCCTCATTCGCTTTCGCGGACTGGAAATTGAAAAACGGTTCCACATTGAAAACAAACCGCTGCACCTGGTCGGCACATTTGTCGTGGGCATGGCTTTCGGTGCCGGCTGGAGTCCGTGCATCGGCCCACTTCTTGGATCGATCTTGATAATCGCCGGCAGCAAGGAAACCATCGGCCAGGGCGTGGGGCTTCTCTCCGTCTACGCAGCCGGGCTTGCCGTCCCCTTTTTGCTGATTTCCTTTTTCATCCCTCTTCTGCTGGGATTCATGCGCCGGGCACGCACTGCATTACGGTATGCCAATGCAGTGGCCGGCATCCTGCTGATTGTCGTCGGCCTTTATTTGCTTACCGACAGTTTCTACATTTTCAGCCAATTATAGACCTTTCAATACGGGAGCATCCCCATGCATGGTTCATCCAAAGCATTTTTCATCCTGCTGTTTCTGGCCGTTTTCACTCTCGCATCCGCCGGATTCTGCTTTGCCGGCGAACCGGAGGGCATGAACTGGTATTCCTATGATGACGGCATAAAAAAAATCAAATCCGGTGAGAAGCTCGGGTTCATTTATTTCTATACCGACTGGTGCACCTACTGCAAAATGATGGACCAGCAGACGTTTTCCAACAAAACCGTCAATAATTTCCTGAATACGAACTTTATACCGATCCGGGTAAATGCGGATAAGGAAAAGGCCGTGGCCAAAGAATACAGCGTCACCGGTTATCCTTCCAACTGGTTTATCGCCAGCGACGGCCAGCCCATCGCCAACCGTCCCGGGTTTATCTCTCCGGACCAGATGATGGGTATGTTAAAATACCTGAACAGCGGCAGCTATGAAACGATGAGTTTTTCGGATTATCTGGAAAAACAGGAATAAACCGGATGCTGTGCTGCATAAGCGGTTTGCGCCGCAATCTGCCGAAAGCAAAGCGGAAGACAGGGTCATGACCGGTACAATGGATCTACGCCAAATGGATCTGCACCAAATGGATCTAAACCAAGCGAGACATTTGCTGTCCGCCCGCCCGCTGCCCAAAGCCCCGTCGGCAAGCATGCCCAATTCGGCATGTGTCCTGATGCCCCTGTTTGAAAAAGATGATGAAGCCCATCTGCTGGCGATCCTGAAAACCGATACAAAGGGCTATCCCTGGCGCAATCAGGTGGCCCTGCCCGGCGGACATATCGACCGGAACGATCAGACCGCACTGGCGGCGGCCTACCGGGAAATAGATGAGGAACTCGGCATCCGTGCGTCCGAACTCGAACCCATAGGTTCTCTGGGGCATTTTCTGACCATCCGGCAGACCGAAATTGAAGCATTTGTCGCTTTCTTCAACGGCGACCGAGCGCGGCTGCGTTTCGATCCGCTCGAGATCTCTCAAATTATCGATATTCCGCTCCGAACACTGATCGCCACGCACGTGGCCAAACGGTATGAAAACCGAATCCCGGATATTGCCGAACTGATCTATCCGTTCGGCAATCAAACCGTTGTGATCTGGGGAGTAACCGCCCGGATCATCCATTTTTTCCTGGAGCATCTGCGCCAACTGGCGCCCGAACACTTCCGGTCGCCGAAACGATGAAACGGGATTATCTTTTTTGTAATAAAGAAATGGGGGGATAGCCCTCATAAACATCCGGACGTGGACGAACCTGGAGAAACGATACGTCGTTTTCTATTGGCGAGACCTTCTTCGGATCAAGCGGACGGCTGTGGAAAGCAATACCCCGCCGCTTAAGACCGTCAGCAGCACCGGGACCCATATGAACCACCGGTAGGGGGGATAAACTGCTGCTGCTCGAATGCCGACCGCCCCGAAAAAGCAGATTCCGCCCATCAGCAGGGCGCAGATGATACATGCAGCGGTGGAATCGTACCAGGGTGCGGGATTTTTTCGAAACATCGGGTTCTGTTCAAATTGCATCCTATGTATTTACGTGTAACTCTCTTGAAAATCAAGTGGCAAGTTATGGCCAGCTCCATTCCAAACATCCCGGATGAACCCGGGCGTTACTTCCTGAATACGCCACACTGCCTTCGAATCTTACATGTGACGTTTTTATCGGGCCTGCTGTTTTTATGCGGATGCGGCACCACCGGACCGCAAAAACAACTGATGATCCCGGAGCTGTCCCGGTCATTTGGTCCCGGAACCATTATTTCCACCGTTGAAAAACAGCCCGTCTCTTTTGAAAGCTTAATCGAGGATCTGGCATCGGTTCACATCGTCTACGTGGGCGAAACGCACACCAACCCGGTGCATCATGAAATCCAGCTCAGAATCCTCGAAGCCCTCCACGAACGCCGGCCGGACCTGATCGTCGGTATGGAAATGTTTGACGTGTCCTATCAGGATGTCCTTCGGCAGTGGCGTTCCGGCTTGCTTGACGAAAAGGCGTTTCTCCAGCAAACGCACTGGAATGCCAACTGGAAGTACGATTTCTCGTTGTACCGTCCCCTGCTGGACTTTATTCGGGACCAGCAGATCCATCTTTACGGCCTGAATGTCCCGTTTCACATTCCGCCCAAAATTGCGGCGGGCGGCATTGCAACACTTTCCGAATGTGACCGGGCGTATCTTCCCGAGCACCTCGATTTTGCCAGTCTCAAACACCGGGACTATGTCAAAGAGGTCTTTGAAAAGCATTCCCATGCCCTGCCGGCCTATGATTTCGACAACTTCTATGCGGCCCAGGTCGTCTGGGAAGAAATCATGGCGGAAACCATCAGCCGCAACATAGGCGACCGGTTCCTGGTCGCCTTCGTGGGAAACGGTCATATTACCCACAAATTCGGCATACCGGAGCGTGCCTGGAAACGAACAGAACGTACATATCGCACGATCATGCCGGCAACCGTCGGCACCCCGGTCGAACTCTCGGCGGCGGACTACATATGGGTAACCCCGGCCGCAGGGCGCTCGCCTCACATGCCGCCTTAAATCACGCCTTTACGAAAACAGAATTGAGCACGGTTTTATTTTTCCACGCCAGTGCTTTCTCCTGCGCCAGAGGATTGACCCCCGGCGTGGAAATGGACGTGAACACTCACCAGTTTTGGACATTGCATAAAACAAAAAACACAATATATTGAATTATTGTTTGACAAATATCTATATCTTGTTAAAATCAAAACTCCGACACAAACGTTAATCTCAGCCAGGGACATGCCATGTTTACACATATTAAGAAAAGAAACGGACGGATAGTTGCTTTCGATTCGGTCAAAATTACAGCGGCCATTGCCAAGGCCGGCAACGTCACAAAGGAATTCGACGACCAGATCGCCAAGCATTTGACAATGCGGGTGTTGGCCGTTGCCCATGAAATGCAGCTGTCCGATTCACCCGAGGTAGAAGAGATCCAGGACATCGTCGAACGCGTACTTGTCGAATCGCCTTATCACAAAACCGCCAAGGCGTATATCCTCTACCGGGAACAGCATGCCCAGCTTCGTAGTATCGCCACCAAGGCGCATGTGGAACTCGTGGAAAATTACGTGCAGAAGCTCGACTGGAAAATCCGGGAAAACAGCAACATGAGCTTTTCCCTCCAGGGCCTGAACAACTATATTTCATCGGATATTACGGCCGAATACTGGCTGAACCGGATTTACCCCCCGGAAATCCGAAACTCCCATAAAAACGGGGATCTGCACATTCATGACCTGAGCCTGCTTTCCGTTTATTGCGTGGGGTGGGATTTGCTCGATCTCCTCACGGTCGGGTTTATGGGGGTTTCCGGCAAAGTGGAGAGCGCCCCGCCCAAACACCTGCGCTCCGCCCTCGGTCAGATCGTCAACTTCTTCTACACCCTGCAGGGCGAGGCGGCCGGAGCCCAGGCGGTGTCGAATTTCGACACACTGCTGGCCCCGTTTATCCGGTATGACAACCTGGACTATCGCGATGTGAAGCAGGCGCTCCAGGAATTCGTCTTCAATATCAATATTCCGACCCGGGTCGGCTTCCAGACCCCGTTTACCAATATCACCATGGATTTAAACGTGCCGTCTACCTTCAGGGACACCCCGATCCTGATCGGCGGCGAATTCCAGAAAGCCACCTACGGTGAGTTCCAGGCGGAAATGGATATGTTCAACCGGGCGTTTGCCGAAGTGATGATGGAAGGCGATGCCAAGGGGCGTGTCTTTACCTTTCCGATTCCGACATATAACATTACGGAAGACTTCGACTGGGACAACCCGAATCTGGATTTTATCTGGAAGATGACCGGCAAATACGGCATTCCCTATTTTTCCAATTTCGTTAACTCGGACATGTCTCCCGAAGATGCCCGTTCCATGTGCTGCCGCTTGCGTTTGGACAACCGGGAACTGTTAAAACGTGGCGGCGGACTTTTTGGCGCCAATCCATTGACCGGTTCGATCGGAGTGGTAACGATCAACCTGCCGCGCATTGGATATAGATCCGAAAATAAAGAGGAATTTTTCAAACACCTCAAAACACAGACCGAAATTGCCAGGGACAGTCTCATCATTAAACGCAAAGTTCTCGAACGGTTTACAGAAGAAAATCTGTACCCGTATTCCCAATTTTACCTGAGAGGCATAAAGGAACGCACCGGGGCGTACTGGACGAACCATTTCTCGACCATCGGCATCATCGGCATGAACGAGGCGTGTATCAATTTTCTGGGCCGGGATGTGGGCACCCCGGAAGGCCGGGCATTTGCCGTCGAGGTTCTCGACTACCTCCGGGAACTCATTGAAGGCATTCAGCTGGAAACCGGCGAAATTTACAACCTTGAGGCCACCCCCGGCGAAGGCACCGCCTATCGGCTCGCCATGCTCGACAAAAAAGCCTTTTCGAACATCGTCTGCGCCAACGAGGTCGACTTTCAGACCGGAGCGGATCCGTTTTACACCAACTCGAGCCAGCTCCCGGTCAATTATACGGACGACATCTTCGAAGCGCTCGAGCTCCAGGATGAACTTCAGACCAAGTATACCGGGGGTACCGTATTTCATATCTTCCTCGGCGAACAGGTGCCCCTTTATGAGGCCACCAAGAACCTCGTCCGCAAAGTCACCACCAACTTTCGATTGCCGTATTTCACGGTTACGCCCACATTCAGTATCTGCACCAATCATGGTTACCTGAGTGGCCGGTTCGAAACCTGCCCGCACTGCGGCGCCACAACAGAGGTCTATTCCCGTGTCGTCGGATACCTGCGCCCCGTCCACCAGTGGAACAACGGAAAGCAGTGCGAGTTCAATTCCCGGAAAACCTTCCGGCTGGCCTCCTGAACACCATGCGAATCGGCGGTCTGGAAAAATGTTCCCTGATTGACTACGCACCCCACATCAGTTGCGTGGTCTTCACCAAAGGGTGCAACTTCCATTGTCCGTATTGTCATAATCCGGAACTGGTTTCGCCGGACGATACCGGCGAAACCCTTCCGGAAACCGAAGTGTTCGCATTTCTCGAACAGCGTAGAAACTACCTCGACGGAGTGGTCATTTCCGGCGGGGAGCCGACGCTGCAACCCGATCTTCCGGAATTCTGCCGGCAGGTCAAATCGATGGGGTATTTCGTTAAACTCGACACCAACGGCACCCGTCCCGATGTCCTGCGGCACTTGCTTTCCAAAAACCGGCTCGATTACATTGCCATGGACATCAAAACCGATCCGGAACATTATGCACCGCTGATCGCAGCCGATTGCGATCCGGCAGTCATCCGGGAGTCGATCCGCCTGGTGCTCAATTCCGGGATTCGCCACGAATTTCGCACGACCTGCGTTAAGCCGCTTATCAATGAAACGGTATTGCGCACCATTGCCGGACTGGTAAACGGCGCCTGGATGTATGCCCTCCAGAAACCACAAACACGTTCGGTTTTATCCCCCGCGTTTTTCAACGGCATAAACCGGAACTTGGAAGACAATGAATTTTCCGCGTTTCAATCCATTCTTTCCGAATCCGTCCACCGCTGCATCATCCGGTAACCACCGAAAACGCTTCCGCTCAATCGTCCATTTCAAACTTGACAAGCCGCTCTTCGCGCCGATATATCTTACGTTCACGTTAAAAAAAATTCCCGAATTTTCACCTCAATACAGATTGGAGCCAGCGCATGTTTGATTACCTGTTGTCCGCAGAAGGCAAACAGATCCGCGATGAAGCCCGGGACCTGGTCAAATGGGTTCCCCGCCAGATGATTATTGACATGGACAATGACAAGATTCAGTTTCCGAAAGAGTTTTTAAGAGAAGCCGGCCGCCGGAATCTCATGGGGTGCCGTTATCCGACACAATGGGGCGGCCGCGGGCTCGACTGGGTGACCACCTCTGCCGTAATGGAAGAAATCGGCACTCTCGGCTATATCTTTGCCTGCACGTTCGGCGTCGGCGCAGAACTTGTCTGCGATGCCATTATCCTGCACGGTACGGATGCGCAAAAGGAACAATATGTCAAACCGCTGCTCCGTGGCGATCTGTTTGCAGCTGAATGCCTCACGGAACCGAGGGGCGGATCCGATTTTTTCGGGACCACCACCACGGCCGAAGACAAAGGGGATTACTTTCTGGTCAACGGCCAGAAGCGGTTTATCGTGGGGGCCGAAGGGGCCGATTTTTTTCTCGTATACGCCAAAACGGATCCCGATGCCAAACCGCACCAGGCACTCACCTGTTTAATCGTCGACAAAGGGGCCGGGGTTGAGACCACCTATCTTTACGGGCTGATGGGGTGTCGCGGCGGGGGCGCCGGTCGGCTGGTCTTCAAGGATGTAAAAGTTCCCAAAAAAAATGTGGTCGGACAGATCAATAACGCCCACGCCGTTTTCAATACGATGATGATCCCCGAACGGCTCGGCACCGCCGCCATGACCATCGGCAGTGCACGACCGGCAGTCGATATCGCCACCGGGTATACGACACGGCGCAAAGCATTCGGCACCACCATCAATAGTTTCGAGGGAGTGAGCTTTCAGGTGGCCGAAGCCGCCATGCTGCTCGATGCCTGCCGGTCCTTGATTTACACCACCGCCCGGGCGGTGGATGAGGGAATCGAGCCGAATCGAATCCGGCGCATGGTATCGGAATCGAAAAAATTCGTCACCGAATCCTGCCAGAAGGCCGCCCATAACGCCATGCAGGTCATGGGCGGCATCGGCTATACGAATGTATTTCCGATTGAGCGGATTGTCCGGGACCTGCGCCTGGCCTCGATCTGGACCGGCAGCAATGAGGTGATGTCGATGATCATTGCCCATGAATGGTATCGGGAGTATTTTCAAACCAAGGGGACGGCTCCCCGGGATTATGAAAGCGATGCGGCCGAAGCCGATGCACCGGACGAAAAGATTTACGAATAAGACCAGAATTAAATTAAAAGAAGGGGAGATCAGAAGAGTGGTATTATTTATCAGCATTGTAAAAGTCGTTGCCCTTCTGGGTGCCGGAGCCATTGTGGGCAACTGGTTTCTGTCAGAGGTCAAAAAAACAAAGGTACGGAAAGATCCCTGGTATGAACCGTATCTCTCTCCGCCGGGAATTATTATTCTCATTGCCATCTGCCTGCCGGTCATGGCCTGGCTGATCCGGAAATTTCAGTAGGGTACATAAAAAAGCGGGGCCATGATGTTCGTCATGGCCCCGCTGCTTGCTTCATCTTCAAAACGTTACAGGTTCTTCTTTTCCTTTTCGAGCAGGTCCTTGTACCAGCAGGCAAAATCAAACATTCCCAGAAACCGTTCATCCTCATTGATGATCCCGAGGCAAAGCTCAAAAGCGCCCCGCCGATAATCATTGCCATGTTCCCTTAGTTCGGCGGACTGCATGAACTCGCGGATAAGCGCCTGAGAGGTCCGCTTGGTCCGATCCATCCGCATGTCGATAGGATCCTTGGGTTCTTCAAAGGGATCCCATTTATCGTATCCTTTTTTTTCGATATGCTTCTGTCGCCGGGGCGACATGCTGTCGAAAATCGCCTTCTTCCTGGCCGCATCATCGTTGCGATCATTCATTGGCCACTCCTTCGGCACTCGCCTCACCTGCCGCATCGTCTTCCCCCACGCCCAGATAAGCCGCGTCATAGCTGGTCAACAAGGCCATGGAAACCGGCACCAGGACGTCTGACAGCATCGCGTATTTCGATTCGATTGTCCGCACCAGTTCTGAGGATAACCGCATCAACTGGTCGTGAATGGCGTCCATATTTATCGTGGGATAGCTTTGTCCGGGTGCAAATCCCGACAACCCGCAGGTCCGGCCGGCGCCTGCCACCGCCAGGGGCACCCCGTCTATCCGGCAGGCCAACGGCCTGTGGGCGTACAGATCACACTGCAACGCTTCGTTTAACAGGGGGCAGCGGATCCGCTCCCGGGCCAGGTCTTCGAGCACCGCCTGGTCATTCTTGCCATCCTGGGTCGCCTGGAATGCCGCTTTTTTCAATTTATATATTTTCCGATCGGCCTGGTTCGCTTTTTCGAGCAGCTCCCCCCGCCGGGTTTCGGAAAATGCCTCATTGAACTTCCGGTTCAAATAGAGCGCCTCGATCAGGGGAAGGTCAAACAGGGCATGGCAACAATCGGCACACCCGGGCTTGCAGACCACAAGGTCCGGATGGGCGTCGGCAACTCGCTGAAACGCGGCGTCTACACGGGCAGCGATTGCTTCGTACCGTTCAAAAAATGGGGTTATATCTATAGGCATAGGCATTTCGGGTTTCTCCTGTGTTTAATAAAACCGGGACTACGAAAGAATTAAAGCACCGGCTGAATTGTTTCACGTGAAACAATTGTTGAATCATTTTCCAATGCAGTAGCGATCAAATATCCGGTCCAGCACATCGGGCGCCACCGTTTCACCGGTGATTTCGCCGAACGCACCATAGGCGCTGCGCAAATCAATGGCCACCAGTTCCGGAGAAAGGCCGGTTTCCAACCCCCTCAAGGCGTCGGTAACCGATTCGAGCCCCCGGACCAGTACGTCGCGGTGCCGCAGGTTCGGGACCACGCGGTCGGTCTGTCCGGTTGCAATGGCACCGGCGAAATCCGCAAGCGTTTGTTTTAGCGCATCGATCCCGGTGTCGCACAGCGCCGAGGTTTCCATCCGGCAAACCGACTCCCAGGCGGGCGGTAGGTGAAACCGGTGCCGGTCAGCGGGCAGATCGATTTTGTTGAGCACCAGGATGACCGGTTTGACGGAAAACGCTTCAAAAAGGCGCCGGTCTTCATCCCGCAGCGGTGTTCCGACGTCAATGACCAGCAAAACCAGATCGGCTCCCATTATATGCTTCCGGGCCTTGTCGATGCCGATGCGTTCGATCGGGTCCGGATTAGAGCGCATGCCGGCGGTATCGGTGAGGATTATCGGCATGCCCCGTGCGACCAATGCCGCTTCGATCAAATCCCGGGTAGTGCCGGGCTGATCGGTGACGATGGCCCGCTCTTCACCAATCAGACGGTTCATCAGGCTTGATTTGCCGACATTGGGA
>JAGXHH010000085.1 GCA_024636355.1 Desulfobacteraceae bacterium
CAGTTACTTCGGCCCCGGCCCGACCCCGCCGAATTTTATCGACACCGATACGCTCGAACGCCGGCCGTACCTGCGCAAGGACGCCACCACCGTGGCCAAAGTCTGCGATGTGCTCCCCAATATCGGCTACGTGCAGTCGCTCGGCTCGATAAATGACGTGACCAACGGTCTGGCCGACGTGTATGAATTCGCCGACATGATCCAGAACACCCGCAAGGTGATCATGAACTGGTCGTTTAACGTGGAAAACCTCGAAGACCAGCACCGCATCGGCATTGCCATGGCCGGCGGGGAAGACGCGTTCAAGCAGCGTCCCAACTTCATCCATTACAGTGAACCGATTTCTCCGCTGACAAGCGATTTCGACGCCATCGGCAAATGCCTGTACTGCGCCGAACACCGGATTCCGCAGGTCTATACTCCCTGCTGCATCGGTGGGGCCACCGTGCCGGCGACCCACGCCGGTCAGCTCGTGGTGGCCATGTCCGAATCGATGGTCGGGGTCGTCGTCTCCCAGCTCGTCAACCCGGGAACGTGCATCATCATCGGCGGCGTGCAGTCGATTCTCGACATGCGCCGGACCATCTACTCCTACGGTGCCCCGGAACTCGGCATCATGAGCGCGGCGTTCACCGAACTGCTCAATCACGTCGGCCTGCCGATGTATTCCACTTCCGGGTGTACCGACACCAAGAAGATGGAGCTGCAGTCCGGGATCGAAGCGGCCTTTTCCATCCACATGGCGATGCTTTCGGGCGCCAACTTCGTCCACGACAACGGGTATACGGAATCGGGGATCACCGGCGACATTTTCCAGACGGTGATGGACGATGAGATTATCGGCATGAGTCGGCTGATCGCCGGCGGCGTTGAGGTCAACAAGGAAACGCTTGCCGTTGACGAGATCTGCAGCGTCGGCCCCGGCGGCCATTACCTCTATGAGGACCATACGATGAAGTGGTTCCGGAAGCACTGGCAGCCGACATTGATGGACCGGAACAGCTACGAGGACTGGGATGCCCAGGGCCGGACCACGATGAAAGACCGGATTGTCAAAAAGACCCGGGACATCATTGAAAACTACGAAGGGCCGGCTTCCAAAGTCCCGGAAAGTGCCAGGACGGACATCCGCAAAATCCTGGACGGGGCCGAAGAACGGGTTCGCTCCCAATCCTGACCCCGCATCCGAAGTCCCTGACAATGACCGAAAAGCCTGTGGGCCCGGATTTCCGGTGTCCGCAGGCTTTTCGAACGTCAAAGCAGGGTGTGTAAGCTGCAATTACCTGAATTTTTATCAAATTGAGTCAATTTGGTTAAAATATGGAATGATTCAGGGGGTTTTGAGCATTATCCCATTTCGATGCAGGAGTATCAACTGATAGCCATGAAAACAGAAAAACCGTTTGATCCCGTCGCCGGGCGCAACGGTGGCCGGCGAAAATCGGAGAAAAAAACAAACTATGTCGTGGGCATCGACACCGGGGGCACCTATACGGACGGGGTGCTGATGGATTACCGGTCCCGGGAAGTGATGGCTTCGGGAAAGACACTGACCACCCGGGAGGATCTGGCAAATGGCGTGATGACCGTTTTGCAGATGTTAAATATTAAAGACCCGTCCCGGGTGAAACTGGTGGGGATTTCAAGCACCCTTGCCACAAACTCGATCGCCGAGGGCAAGGCGCGTGCAGTCGGATTGATCCTGGTCGGCTATGATCCGGACCTGATCCGTTCCTTCGGGCTGGCCGACAAGTTTTCCACCCCTTATTTTGCCTTCTTTTCCGGCGGGCACAATTCCCAGGGTGCCGAAAAGGCCCCATTGGATCTCGAAGGTATCGGCAAGTGGGTGGAAGAATACCGGGACAAGGTCGATGCCTTTGCCGTATCGAGTTATTTCAGTCCGCTCAATCCGGAGCACGAGGAAGCGGCATTTAATGAAATTCGCAGCCTGTGCGATCACCCGGTTGTGCTGGGCCACCAGTTATCCACCAAACTCGATTCCATCAAGCGTGCGGCCACGGCCAGTTTGAACGCCTCGCTGGTCGCGGTGATGCAGGAGTTTATCGAAGCGGTGAAATCGTCGCTCAAGGGGCAGCAGATCCATGCGCCCCTGATGATCGTCAAGGGGGACGGCTCGTTGATGCCGTACACGGAAGCCGCGGAAAAGCCCGTGGAAACCATACTTTCCGGTCCGGCGGCAAGCGCCATCGGCGGGCTGTTTTTTTCCGGCCAGGCAAATGCCCTGATGATTGATGTGGGGGGCACGACCACGGATATGGCCTTTATTGAGCAGGGTCAGGTAATGGTTTCCGATGCGGGCGCCCGGGTGGGCGAGATCGAGACGGCGGTAAAAGCCGCCCGGATTCGCACGGCATGCGTCGGGTGCGACAGCCGGATCGCTTTCGGCCAGGGCGCAAAGGTGAACGTCGGTCCGGACCGGGTTGTACCGCTTTGCCGGCTGGCATCCCAGTACCCGAAGGTCCGCGACGCCATTGCCGCTCTAAGACTCCGGGAAAAAAATCAGTGGGTGCCCGCCGATCTGGAGTACTGGCTGCTGCACAAACCGGTCGACCCGTCAGAAATCGGAATATCCGATCCGCGCCAGGTCCAGGTCCTTACGTTGTTGAACCAGGGACCGGCCAGTGTTTCTTCTCTTTTGAAAACGATTGGCGCCCATCACAGCGTGCAGTTGAATGCCGACGATTTGCTGCGCCAGGGAATTATCGAGCAGGCGACGCTCACGCCGACCGATCTGCTCCATGTCAACGGGCAGATGGATGCCTGGGATATTGATACGGCCCGGCAGGTCGTGGGCAATATCTGCCATATATACGGACGGGACCCGAAAACGTTCGTGGAGGAAACGCTTGATCTGATTGTGGCCATGATGGTCGAGGAAGCCGTCGTCTTTCTGGCGGGGCAGACGACGGGTGCGGGTCTGCCCGATACGGTCGACGGCCGATGGGGGCGCTGGCTGCTGGATGAATCGATCCAGCGCAGGGATGCCCACCTGTCGGTCACGATTTCCAGCCGGTTTCCCGTGATCGGCATCGGGGCGCCGGCGGGAATTTTTGTCAAGCGGGTGGCCGAAGCATTAAAGGCGCCGTTTATACTTCCGAAACACGCCCACGTGGCCAATGCCGCCGGAGCGGTTGCCGGTTCGGTCGTAACGGAAAAAGAAGCCATCCTTTACGTCCGGGAAAGCGGGGAAAGCCACACCTATATCGTACAGATCGGGGAAAGCCGAACGAATTTTTCCGAATACGATGCGGCCCATGAGTACGCCCGCAGGAAAGTAAACCGGATGGCCCTTGAAGCGGCGGAAAACGCCGGCGCCACATCCCCCCAGCTCAAGGAAACGGTCGAAACCGAAGGGGCGCTTGAACGGATCAGCGCCCGGGCGGTCGGCAATCCGCGGCTGTCGGAGCAGTTCGGCTTGTAAGGCCGAAAGCGGAACAAACCACAGAGATAGTAGTCTGCCAAGAACTTGATGGTTTTGGTTTTCGTGCACGTGCACGGCATTTGTTTTTAAGCTCCTTCCTGCAAAAAACACTGCTCCGCCAGGGTGTTGAGGTTTTGGCAAGATCATTACGATTTCATCAAGATTGATGGTCTCGTAAAAAGTATTTTTTTCTCGCCAAGACGCCAAGGCCGCAAAGATAATACTTAATTTTATACACTTAGCTTGGCGTTCTTTGCGTCTTTGCGAGAGATTCAGATTTTACGAGTTCATCAAGATTAAAGAGCAGGAGTAAGATCAAGAGCAAGAGTAAGATCAAGAATAGTCGTTAATACGTGTGGAGCCGTCAGTGGCTTTCTTTCCACAGGTGAAAATTTGAAGGGATATACTTTTATATGAAACGTGAATTTATCATTTCCGCCGTGGGGTTAAACGTCACCGGAATTGTGGCCCGGGTTTCCGAAGCAATTTACCGGAGCGGGTGCAATTTCGAGGATTCGAGCATGACGCTGCTGGGAACCCATTTTGCCCTGATGATTCTGGTAACCGCCCCGGATGAAAAGGTGGGCCGGGATCTGGCGGCCGCCTGTGACCGGCTGCAGAAGGACCGGGACTTGAACGTGACCCTGTTTCCTGTGGATTGGGGCCGAAGCGGCGCGGCGACCGAGCCGAATTATGAAATCCGGGTCAAGGGGAAGGACCGGATGGGAATCGTCTACCGCACCAGTCAGTTGATGGCATCCTTGAATATCAACATCGTGGAACTCGAAACCAAACGGGCTTCCGCCAAAGACGGCACCCCCGTATTTTCCCTGCGTACCGCGGTGGCTGTTCCCCGGGAAGTCGGTGACGAAACATTGCGCAAAGATTTGAGACTCCTGGCGGAAGACAACCAGGAAACCATTTCCCTGACCCGGATTTAGGTCATGGAAACCCTGATTTACTCGAAATGGTTGAAACATGCCTAAAATTAAAATCCATCCACTTGATGAAACCCTGCGCGCGCGTCCCGGTGAGACGTTGCGGGATGTGATTCACCGTGCGGGCATTCCGTTCGATACCCCGTGCAACGGCGACGGCCTGTGCGGTAAATGCCTGATCCGGGTGGAATCCCCGGAAAACGTCCGGTCGACAATCCATCCGGACATAACGGAGCAGCAGTCCGCCGAAGGTATTCGGATGGCGTGCCAGCTGATGGCCTACACCGACATGACCGTACGGCTGATGTCCGAATATGCCGAGGATGCGCACAAAATTCTGGAAGGGGAAGGGGAGCTGGCATATGCCGGTGAAGAGCGCCGGATCACCGCTGAGGACAGGGGTGTAAAACCGGCGGTCGAATTATTTTCAGAACTGGCTGACGTGTTTTGCCGGTACGAAGACGGCGCCGAAGAATGCCTGCCGCACTTCCGGAAGGGAATGGCCGCAAAAGGCCTGGCCATCGATCTGGGGACCACCACGCTGGTCGCCACCCTGATGTCGCTCAAATCCGGACGGGAACTGTCGACCACATCGGCGTTAAACCCCCAGATCCGGTTCGGCCATGATGTGGTCCGGCGGATCCAGCA
>JAGXHH010000086.1 GCA_024636355.1 Desulfobacteraceae bacterium
GCAGGACATGCTCCGTATTCTGCGATTCCTTGATCAGCCATTGGATCTTTTTCCGGAAAAGTTCGCCATTCAGTTGAACGACACCCACCCGGCGATTGCAGTTGCTGAACTGATGCGGCTGTTGGTCGACAAGGAGAGGATCTCCTGGGACACGGCCTGGGACATCACCACGCGCACCTTTGCCTTCACCAATCATACCCTGCTGCCCGAGGCGCTGGAAACCTGGTCTGTAGAGCTGTTTGCCTCGCTTCTGCCGCGGCACCTGGAGATCATCTACGAGATCAACCAGCGGTTTCTGGAGGATGTGCGCGCCCAATTCCCGGGCGATACCGATCGGGTGGCCCGGATGTCGATCATAGGGGAGCAGGGCGGCAAACACGTTCGGATGGCGCACCTGGCGTGTGTGGGCAGCCACTCCATTAACGGCGTGGCCGCACTCCATACCCGCCTGCTGCGAGATCACGTCCTGAGCGATTTTGATGACATGACGCCCGACAAGTTCATCAGCATCACCAATGGCGTGACGCCGCGTCGGTTTCTGGCCCTTTCCAACCCGGAATTGCGGGAATTGATCACGAATAAAATCGGGGATCGGTGGCTTACCCATTTCGAAGATCTCCGGGAACTGGAACGGTATGCGGACGATCCGCGATTTCAAGAGGACTGGCGGAACGTCAAGCGGGTGAACAAACAGCGCCTGGCCGACCGGGTGCTGGCGCGCACCGGCATCGGCCTCGATGCCGACAGCCTGTTCGATATCCAGGTCAAGCGGATCCATGAATACAAACGCCAGCATTTAATGGCGCTCTACATTATCACCCTGTACCGGCGGGTAAAAGAAAACCCGGGCCTGGACATCCCCGCCCGGTCCTTTATTTTTGCCGGAAAGGCGGCCCCGGGCTATTTCATGGCGAAGCGGATCATTCGGCTGATTACCGGGGTGGCCGATGTGGTGAACAACGATGCCGATGTGGCCGGCCGCATCCGGGTGGCGTTCCTGCCGGATTTCAACGTGAAAAACGCGCACCCGATCTATCCGGCGGCCGATCTGTCCGAACAGATTTCCATGGCCGGCAAGGAGGCTTCGGGCACCGGCAACATGAAGTTCACCATGAACGGCGCTTTGACCATCGGCACCCTCGACGGTGCCAACGTGGAAATCTGGGAGGCGGTCGGAGCGGACAACTTCTTCCTGTTCGGGATGAACGCGGAAGACGTGGTGGCAAGAAAACAGGCGGGTTACCGCCCCTGGGAGTACGAATCGGAAAATCCCGAACTGCGGGAAGCCATCGGGCTGATTGAATCGGGCACCTTTTCCGGCGGCGATCGGGAGTTGTTCCGTTCCCTGGTCGACAGCCTGCGCAGCCGTGATGCTTTTATGGTCTTTGCCGATTATGCCGATTACGTCAGGTGTCAGGACGCGGTCACCGAAGCCTGGCGCGACACTGGAAACTGGACCCGTATGTCCATTCTGAATACCGCCCGGTCGGGCCGGTTTTCCTCGGATCGGGCCATCCGGGAATACTGCGAAAAGATCTGGAAACTTGAACCGGTATCGGTTGAGATGACCTATTGATAAGGTAATCTCTTATAGCAAAAATCCTTATTTTTTGAGAAATGTGTGACGATGCCCAGAAGAATTTACAAATGCCGGAAATGTGAACATTCATTCGAACGGTTGCTCATGGACGAAGATGAAAGAGAGGTGCCGTGCCCCAAGTGCAAAGAAAAGGATGTGCAGCGGCTACCATCTTCGGAGCGCCTGTTTGAGGGGCTTTCGCCTTTCGGCAGCCGAAATCGCGATACGAATTGAACACGGTAAATCGCACGGCGGTCTGCCGTATATGTTATAACTCATTAAGGACGCGCGGACACAAAGGTCCGCCCCTACAAGCAAGCCGGTCATTTTGTAGGGGCGGACCTGCGTGTCCGACCTTGTTTCATGGAGACGAAGAAGGGTGAGTTTAAAACCGCTGGCGTAAGGGGTTGCTTCGCGGTTTTTCTGAAAGGTCTGCTTTAAATTACATCCTATTGCAGTTTTGCCAGCATCATGGTGGCGAAACTCAATACCAGCAGAAAACCGCACATGTCGGTGATCGTGGTCAGGATTGGTCCTGAGGCCAGGGCCGGATCCGATTTCATCCATTTGAGCAACAGGGGGATGCATCCTCCTATGGAAACCGCCACTACCGTATTGATCGCCATGGCGCTGGCAATCACTATGCCCAGGTACACATTGCCTTTCCACAGAAAAGCGGCAGTGCCCAGCAGCAGCCCCAGAACAAGGCCGTTGATCAGCCCCACGGATATTTCCTTGGTCCAGACCCGAAAGACTTCGAACGGCTTGACAAGCCCCAGGCTCAGTTCGCGGATGGACACCGCCACCGCCTGGTTGCCGGAACATCCGCTCATGTCCGATATGATCGGCAGAAACACGGCCAGGACGATCACCGCGGACAATGTGTCCTGGTAGGCGGCAATCACGCTGGCCGCAATCATGTTCAAAACGATATTGATGCTCAGCCAGGAGAGTCTTCTCGATGACCGCCGCCAGACAGACATGGATCGAAGTTCCTCGCCGCCGACGATGCCCTGGGATTTAAGATAATCACTGTCGGATCTGTCGATCAGCGCGTCGTCCACGTCCTCACGGCGAACAATGCCGATGAGCCTTCCGTCTGAGTCGGCTACGGGCACGCCCATGAGCTCATGTTCATCGAAAAAGGCCCCCAGTTCGGTCAGGGGGGTGTTATCCCGGACGTAGAGGGGGTTGCGAATCATGATATCCGCGATTTTGCGTTTATTCGGAGACAGCAGCAGGTCCCGGAGTCTGAGCACCCCGATGAGCACCATTTCCTCGGTGACGATATAGGTGTACTGCACATCATAATCCGAGTAGATTTCGGCGTGCTCCCGAAAGTCCCGGATTACGTCGTCGACAACAGATGTTTCATAATGCCACAAATACTCGGTAATCATCAGGCCGCCGGCAACTCCTGGCGGATAACTCGTCAGCAGCCGGGCATCGGCGGCCGCCTCCGGCTGCATTTTTTCCAGGATGGCCTCCGCCTCGTCATCATCGAATTCCGCCAGCAGATCGGCCCGTTCGTTGCTCTGCATCTGATTAAGGACCTTGGCCGCATCGCCTGTCGAAACCTGTCGGAGCAGATCCACCGCCAATGAGTCGGGTACCTGCTCGAACAGGTCGGCGGCATCTTCCCAATCGAGTATTCGGACAATTTCTTTTTGATCCTCTCTGGATATTCGCGACAGGGCGCGGGCCATCTCATCTGCCGGCAACTCATCGATATACTGCGTCAGTTCCTGCAGATCGCCCTGCTCAAGAATCTCTTCCAACTGTTCCCAGGGGCGGGATTCCATTTCTTCGGTCATGCGTTTTCCTTCCTATGCGTATAATTTAAAAGCCCTCTGGTAATCGTGCCAGAGGGCTTTTCCTGCTTTAAGTTCCCCACCAGGTTCTACAAATGGCTCAGCATCTCGAACAATTCTTTTTTCCCCTTCACCTCCATTTTTTCGTAGATCCGCCGCATATAAGTCTTTACGGTCGATTCGGAGATGGCCAGTTCAGCGGCTGTTTCACGAAAGCTTTTGCCGGCAAGTGTTCCGGCCAGAACGAGGTATTCCCGGTCGGAAAGCAGCAAACGGATGTTGCCCGGCATCCGGGGCGCGCCTTCCACAGAATTGCAGGGAGGCGTTGATTCAACTGTTTCGGACAATTCCACCCGTGTGTCCGGCAGACCCTCTTCAAGCGGCATATCCGGCAAAGGTTGAGCGAGGGGCACTGATTCTGGAGCCGGGGCAGGTTGACCATAATGAAAACGCCCCAGAAAGTACAAGGTCAGGATCGACAGGTTAAGCACCAGATGTCCTGTAAGTACAACCGGCTCCGCCATATTTGCAAAAGAGGTTGTGATGATTTTTCCGATGAGTATCCCCAGGCAAACCGTGGCCAGGCCGATGCCGAAGGCCCTTATCGGTTTTGAAAACCCGAGCAGCAACGCCAGCAGGGCGACATCGATGAACCCGGCACCCGCCTGCATGGCAAACATGCTCATATTGATCGTCAGCGGCGTGTCTTGATTTTGCAGCAGGGCAAACGCCGCCATACCCAGAACGACCCCCGATACCAAGGCCAGATCGAAATTTTTCCGCACAATCCAGAGTGCCGCCGGCACGGCGAGGATGTAAAAGGGCAATTCAGCTCCCGGCATGTAAGCGGCCGGCTGATATGCCGGCATTATGAAGCTGTACATCAGGCCGCTGACAATCTGGAAAATCAAAATAAACGGCAGATAGTGCCACCTGTTGGCGGTTTCTGCCCCGGTGCCGGTTTCCGGCAGGCGCCAGGCGATCAGGGGAATGGATAGAAGAAATGAGGCCACCAATGCAAATTTCCAGAAACCGCCGTCTGGCCAGGCGATAAAAGGGATTACCAGCAAGTTGGCCGCTGCCAGCCCGCACACGGCACTGATCAGCGGAGCGGTACTTTGCCTCAGGGATATACTGGCCGTTATGGTAATAAAGGCACCGCTGACACCAATCATGATCAGCAGGCAGGGGCCGGCGGAAATACCCGCCAGGGGTATGGCTATGGTAAGCAGCACCGTAATGACACAGAAAATCGGCGATAACCGTTTGAATAGGCGGGCAGGACAGAAAAGCCCGAGAAGGCCAAGGGAAATAATGTGCGGCGGGAGAAAAAATGTGGTTGCCTCCGGTATTCCGAAGGCAACAAGCAGCGGACCATCCATGACGATGGCCAATAACCACAAGACAAAAGACGCAAATGAAAAAATGGGAAATATGAAAGGCATTTTCATCGACTCAATCGAGAATTTTCATCCTTCTATCGCATAGTTTACAGAAAGACTACAAGGAAAATAAAAAAAACGGAAAGTTTACAAAAAAGCGACTTGTCGGCGTAGCCTGAACGCATCTATTAAACTACCAAAGGTCTCCAGCCGATACCCTTGTGAAATGCATATCCGGGTAATTTGAAATTGAAACGTAACTATTCAGCTACTCTCTTTCCGGTATTGCGAAAGCCGTTTTCGTCCTGCCGGGAACAATCTGCCGTTCCTCACATCCTATCCCATAGTGTTGATTGAACAAATTCATTTTCAAAAACCAAAAGTATGCCTATACTCGTAGTTAGTGCTCGAACGAAAATCAGGATTTTTCGTCGAGATCAAGGCCGGCGAAAATTTTAACCGCAGGAATACTGGACGTATTATGAGGATTAAAATTTGAGCCGAGCGCGGATATTGGCGAAAAAGACGGTTTTCGTTGATGCTGATCGGTGTTGTTGAATTGAATCCTTTGTTTCCATCGGATCAGGAGCAGATTATGAATGACGGAACGTTTAAAAAAGTCGAAAAATCGTCCCGAACTCTTTATGGTCCCAGGGCCATGCTGGTATGTGGATTTTCCCGGGACGACCACGAAAAACTGATCGGTCTGCTAAAAACCATCGAAGTTGCCGACCTGCCTGTAATTTTTACAACCGATATCGATGGGGAATCGGTGCTGCAGGAGTTGATGTGCCGATCGGACGGATCGGGGCAGGGTACGGACTGCACACTGGAACGCGCCATCATTATAGCCGGCATAACGGAAAACGAGTTTCACCAGACCCTATCCGCTTACCGCCAGTCCGGATTACCGCGTCCATTATGGGCCACGCTTACCCCGTTTTCTGAAAGCTGGCGCCTTTCGGCGTTGCTCGAAGAGCTTAAAAAAGAACGAGAGGCAATGGAGACAAAGAAAAGCTAAACGTATCAAAGTGACGGACCAAAAAATGGAGAGCAGAATGAAAGATACCGGGTGCAGTAGAAGAGAGTTCCTGGGAATATCAGGTGCGGCGGCGGCTTCGATGCTTTTACCGGCATGCGGCCACAGCATGAAAGCCATGGAGGCAGAAGTCAAAACCCTGCCGGTCCTCGATTCTGCTGTTCCCA
The DNA here is from genome assembly GCA_024636355.1 of Desulfobacteraceae bacterium. Lineage (GTDB taxonomy): Bacteria > Desulfobacterota > Desulfobacteria > Desulfobacterales > Desulfosalsimonadaceae > JAGXHH01. Next base: position 5,979 of record JAGXHH010000086.1, read on the forward strand.
GGGCATCGGGTGCATGGGTTTCAAGAGAGGCAAGTGACAATGACGCATACCTGCTTTTTCGGAAGGCGGTTGAAGCCGCGACCGATTTTACGTGGCTTTCCCCGGGCGATTCGGTTTTCCTGAAGATTACGCTCAATTCTCCCAACCCGTATCCGGCCACCACGGATCCCTGGGCGCTTGCGTGCACCATCCGGCTGCTGAAGGAAAGGGGTGCCAGCCGCATCATGGTCGGCGATTCCAGCGGCGTCGAGTCCGTTCACTGGACCCGAAAGGAACAGCGGGGTTCCACCCGGGCCAACTGCGAAAAAGCAGGCCTCCTGAAAGTCATTCAAGAAAACGGCGCTGAAGCGGTTTTCTTTGAAGAACGCGGCTATGACGCCTTTATCCCCTTGTACCCGGCCGGCACGCATCACTGGAAAGAGCCGATCTGGATCACTTCGGCAATCGAAGAAGCCGACCATATCGTCTACCTCCCGCGGGTCAGCGCCCACGTGCTCGGGGATATCACCTCGGGAATGAAGATCGGTGTCGGATTTTTAAGGGAAGACAGCCGGCGGGTGTTTCACAGCGGTGGTGACGATTTTTATGCCATGTACGAGGAGATCAACCAGGTGCCGGAGATTGCCGGCAAACTGCGCCTGACCATCTCCTCGGGAAGAAAGGTGCTCGCCACGTTCGGCCCCGACAACGGGCATGTTGCCGAGCCCGCCTTCGGCCCGGTCATCGCATCCGATGACCTGCTGGCCCACGAGATGATTTCCTATGCCTGGCTCTGCTACAACCGGGAGCACGAAACCTCCTTTTTCGATGTGGGCATCACCGGCCGGCTGACGAAAAGACGCTCGATCATCAACAAGGGGTTTGTCTGGTACATCTGGGACGAAGCCGGTTTCTTCGATACCCCCGGAATCCCCCTGTTCATTCCGGGAAACCTCTACGCCCATCCGTCCATTATGAACGCGCTGAAACGAAGCGGCGGACGCCCTTCGCGCATCGATTTTGAAGAGGTGAATGCTATAGAGCAAACCGCTGCCATGGCGGGCTATATCCGGGAACGGACGGGATAAGAAGAGATAATTGTCAGTGTTGATGACACTTCAGTGAGTTATTATTTCTTATAAACATTGAAAAAATCTCTTTTCCCGTGAATCACAGCCAATATTTCAACGGTTTGGCCTTGGATCTGGCAAATAAGCCGATATGAATAAATAATTAATTCGCGGATATGCTGGTCGTTCAATTCCGGCACAATCCGTCCGATTTCAGGAAAATCATTTAGCTTTTCCGTTTGTTCAACAAAATCTTCAACAACGCGCCTGGCATAAAATTTGGAATCTTCTGCGATGTAATCGTGAATTTTCCGAAGGTCTTTTTTGGCCGGAAGCGTCCATTTTACCATTGTTCAATTTCTTTCTTCAGGTCCTCGACAGATATGGTTTCTCCTTTGCCGGCAGCATCTTTTCCCTTCCTGACCTTGTCAATGACATAGAGCCGGTACATAATATCATCGATATCCACCGGTTCTGGCATCTGTGAAATCAACTGGATGGCTTCTTCTTTAAGTGTTTGCACCTTTTATCTCCTGAATGGTTTATTTTTTAAGTTACTTTATGATTTCGCCGAAAACGATAAAATTACGGCTTCCATATTTTTAAGAACCAGGCGGGCGATCTCCCAGCTTTCTATTACAAGCAGTGAACCTGCAAAAAAAATCACGGTAATTTTGTTCTATTGTATTAAGAAGGGGCATGGGTATTTTCTGTAAAAAACACAGTTCAGTTAAATGGAGAAGAAATTTATAGATTCACATTAACACACGGCCAATTATCCAACAAAGATATTTCGGGCAATGAATTTTGAGCAAATTAAAGCGCCAGGCAGCTTGGAAGATGTGGCGTCGAGAGTGGAGGCATAACGTCCTGTTTATAAGAGGCGACGCGGGAAAATATTTTTGGGAAAGATGGCTGGTGACGGTGGGATTGGAAGATGTGGTTGGAAGAGGATGTCGTTAGGGACAAATCTTGAATGGAATAAAAAAGGGGCTGCGGAAATTCCGCAAACCCCTTGATATTTTTGGTAGCGGGGGCAGGATTCGAACCTACGACCTTCGGGTTATGAGCCCGACGAGCTACCAGACTGCTCCACCCCGCATCAGTTATTGAATTTACATATATACCCCTGGATGTGCAGATTGTCAAGCTTCTTTTTATGGTGGATCATGGAAAAGATGGTTTATTATTGATGGTGCTCGATTTTGATATGTCGTTGCCTTCGGCCTTCTGACGTCGTCACGCTTTGGCCAGTAATTCAATCTGTTCTTTGAGGAATTTGGCTGCGGTTTCCGGTGTCTGGTCGTCCGGGTAGCGGATCAGGATCTGTTTGCTGCGGCTGGTTTGCCCGGAAACGATGTCCAGCCGGGATTTGGGAATTTTCAACTGTTTGGAAAGGAACTTGAGGCACATCTTGTTGGCCGCGTTGTCTACGGGCGGGGCGGTCAGGCGGATCTTTACCGCGTCGTCGAAGATGCCGGCCGCCTCGGTTTTTGCAGCTTTTGGCTGGACATGGATCTTGAAGATGACCCCTTCGGATGTGGTTTTGATATCGAGCATAGGAGAAATTTTAAAGTCCGTCGTTTCCACTGCTCCTGATCCGGTTTTCCGGACATTTCCTGGACCCCGGCCTGCGCCGGGGTGACGGACGGAGACGAGTGGTTTTAAGATTAAGAGCAAGATTAAGATTAAGAGCAAGAGCAAGAGCAAGAAATCGTGGGAGGGTTTAATCTTCTTTCAAAGCGAGTGCCTCCCGGAGTTCTTCGACGCTAACAGTTGCTGTCCCGATTTTTCCCACTACGATGCCGGCGGCGATATTGGCCAGCCGGGCGCTGTCAGGCATTGAAAAGCCGGATGCGGCGGCCAGTCCCATTACGGCCAGTACCGTATCGCCGGCGCCGGAAACGTCGTAGACCTGTTTTGACCGGGCCGTGATGTGAAACGGGGCGGCATTTTTCCGCATCAGCTGCATGCCGTCTTTTCCCAGGGTGATGAGGACCGATTCCGAACCGACGATTTCGAGAAGGCGGCTGCCGGCGCGATTCAGGGTGGCTTCATCGACGATGTCGATGCCGGCGGCAAGGCTGGCTTCTTTTTTATTCGGAGTGATCATGGCGACCCCGGCATAGCGTGAAAAATCGAGCCCCTTCGGATCGACAATGGCAAATTTTCCATGCTTTCGGGCCGTGGCGGTCACCAGCTCCATCAGTGCGGTCGAGATCAGTCCCTTGCCGTAATCGGAGACGATCACCGCATCGACTTCCGGGATGTGCTGCTCAAGAAACCGGTGAACAGGCGATATCAAATCATCGGGGACAGGGGCGATTTTTTCCCAGTCGATCCGCAGGACCTGCTGGTCAGAAGCGATAATCCGGGTCTTGCGGATGGTCGGCCGGTCATCTAACCGGATGATCCCGTCAGTTTCGATGTTCAGGGATGCCATTCGTTCCAGGAGCATTTTCCCCCGGTCGTCGGCGCCGACAACGCCGGTGACCACCACTTTCGCCCCCAGGTCGACCAGGTTGTTGACCACGTTTCCGGCACCGCCCAGGCGGTAGGTTTCACTTCGAACCGAAACAATCGGTACCGGGGCTTCCGGAGATATCCGCTCCACATCGCCCCACATATACTCGTCGATCATGAGATCGCCGACGACCAGCACCCTGCGCTCGGAAAAGACGGCCGGATCGATCTTCATAATGCGGCCACCGCCTGTTCGATCCGGGCC
>JAGXHH010000087.1 GCA_024636355.1 Desulfobacteraceae bacterium
GGGCAGGTCCTGACCCTGCAGCAGATCCGGGAAAAACTTCATGCCGACGGTATCCGGGATGTGTCCCTCGATGTCTGGTTCGATGACCTGGTCCGGCAGGCCGACAACGATCATATCCTGGCAGAAGCCATCGGGGCGGCCGAAGCAAAGGTCGTGCTCGGCTATTTTTTCCAGATGAATGCCGAACAGGGTGCGCATACGTCCGGGGACCAGGTCCGTTCCCAGGCGGATGCTGCCGACAGTTCGCGGTTTTCTCTGGTCCGCTACGCATCCCAGAACTCTCAGCAGGTTCCGTTTATCAAAGCGCATCTGCCCGAAGCCAACATTCCCCGCATTGCCGGGGCCACGCCGTACAGCGGCTACTTCAACATGTTTCCCGACGATGACGGGGTCATTCGATGGATTCCCGGGGTGCTCGAATACGAGGGGCAGATGTACGCCCATTTATCCTTAAAAACCCTGGCGGCCCATTTGCAGGCGCCGTTGACCCTCCATGTGGCCGATTTTGGCGCCAGTCATGTGCAGATCGGGGATCTTGCCGTTCCCACGGACGAACTCGGAAGGATCATGATCAATTACCGGGGAGGTGCGAACACCTATGATCACATCCCGGTGACCGACATTTTAAACGACCGGATCGATCCGGAACGGGTCCGCGGCAAAATCATCATCGTCGGTGTAACGGCGGTCGGCATCTACGACCTCCGGGTCACGCCGTTTGAAAACGTCTACCCGGGTGTGGAAATTCATGCGGGGCTGATTGACAGTATTTTGTCCCGGGATTTTCTCCATCAGCCGGCCTGGGCGGCTCTTTTCGACATCTTCGGCATGGTGTGCGCCGGCCTGCTGTTCGGCTTTGCGCTTCCCCGTCTCGGGGTCACCTACGGCGCGCTCGCGGCCCTCCTGTTCGCTGCCGGGTACTTCGTGCTTACCCAGTACCTGTTTTCGGAAATGGGCCTGGTGTTAAACCTTGTCTATCCGCTCCTGGTGATCCTTGCCCTCTACCTGTTTCTGTCTATTTACCGGTACCTGGTCCAGGAGGGGCAGAAGCGTTTCATCAAAAACGCCTTTTCGACCTATCTTTCCCCATCGGTAGTAAATCAGCTTATCGACTCGCCTGAAAAACTGGTGCTGGGGGGTGAAAGACGCGAAATCACCGCCTTTTTTTCGGACGTGGAAGGCTTTACCACGATTTCGGAAAGACTTGCCCCGGAAGCGCTGGTGGAACTGTTAAACGAGTTTTTAACCGAAATGACCGATATCGTCCTTGAAAAATCGGGAATGGTCGATAAATTCGAAGGAGATGCGATTATCGCCATGTTCGGGGCGCCAAACGAACTCAAGGACCATGCCATAGCCGCCTGCCATGCCTCTATTCAGATGCAGAAGCGGCTCGAGGCCCGGCGGCCGAAATGGGAGCAGGAAAAAGGGGTGACCCTGAAGATGCGGATCGGCCTGTTCAGCGGCCCGGCGGTGGTGGGAAATATGGGTTCCAAGAGTCGGATGGATTATACGATGATGGGCGATACGGTCAATACGGCCGCTCGTCTCGAGGGGGTCAACAAGTTTTACGGCACCTACGTAATGATCGGTGAGACCACCTATGATGCGGCCGCCGATGCGGTTTTCGCCAGACAGCTTGATTCGATCAATGTCGTGGGGAAGAAACAGCCGGTCAGAATCTATGAATTGATCGGTTTTGCAGATGATGCCGATGAGAACCTGCGCCGGCTGGTTGCCTTCTACGAAAAGGGACTGGCCGCTTACCGGGACCGGTCGTGGGATGATGCCGTCGACTTTTTCGGACAGGCCCTGGCCGTTTCTCCGGAAGACCGGCCAAGCCGGGTGATGATCGATCGGTGCCGGCAATATAAAGTAAATCCTCCCGGTACGGACTGGAACGGGGCATTTACCATGCAGAGCAAGTAGTCAGGATTTGGATGTCACAGGGGGAAAAATGAAACGAATTGCATGTGCTGTCTGCTTTCTGATGGCATTCGGATCTGTCGGACGGATCCTGCCGGCACTCGCCGGTGATCTCGTGATATCCACAAAACATGGCCGGATCAACTGGTCGGAGCATTTCGTGGAGGCCAACGGCTCCGGTGTGCCGTCTGCCGACAGCCTCAATACGCCACTGGCCCGGGATCAGGCAATACGCAATGCCCGGCGGCAGGCCTATCAGAATCTGCTGAATACCGTTCTCACCCTGCCCTTGACCTCGGAGTCCACGATCCGGGACTATGTAACAAACAAGGATGAGGTCTTGTCCAAAATCGAAGGCCTGTTAAGCAATGCCCCCATGGAAACCACCCGGTACCTGTCGGACGGCACCGTCGAGGTTGTCAAGCGGATGACGTTGAGCGGCGCCTTTTTGCAACTGGTCCTTCCCGAAACGATTATACAGCTGGAAATGAAGAAAATGGGGAAGGGCGCCTCGGAGGAATCGGGTCGAGCGTATACCGGCCTTGTTGTCGATGCCCGGGGGTTGACGTTGACGCCGGCCCTGTGTTTCAAAATTTTTGACGAAGCGGGCCAGGAAGTTTACGGGCCGGCGTATGTGAGCCGGGAGAATGCGGTGCAGCACGGCATTTGCACTTACCGGACCGAGATCGTCGATATCGCTGCAAGCGAACGGATCGGGGGCAATCCACTGATCATCCGGGGGTTGAAAACCGTCGAGGCCGGCGGGACGGATATCGTCATCAGCAGTACGGATGCTTTATTGCTGAGAAGCGCGGTCGAGCACCTGTTCTTTTTAAGGAAATGCGGCGTGCTGGTTCTCGTCGATCCGGTGGCGACGGAAAAAGCGGAAAAAGCGAAGGAATCATAATTGATGGCCTCGTAAAAAGTATTTTTTTTCTCGCCAAGACGCCAAGGCCGCAAAGAAAAATACTTAATTATAACTACAAAGGTTTATACAATAAAAAAACCGCCCGCAGGTTAACTGCCTGGGGCGGTTTTTTATTCGATTTTAAAAAACTGGTCCTCTGGGCCAGGTCAGAGGCAAAGGGCTATGCCTGGATTCATCAAGCAGGGAATCCAGGAGCCAGAATTCAGAATTCAGAATTCAGAATAAGGATTCGCCTTCGGCTCAATCAGGATAGAGAATATGCCGGAGCGAAGCGACATCCGAATACCTTCTGGCTCCTGGCTCCTGTATTCTGGATTCTTTTCTAACGAACCAGGGGAATAAAGCCCATTTCAGGGACAACCAAAACCTGGTCCTCTGGGCCAGGATATTTATTTAAGTGCCGGTGCGATTCAGATGCCGGCTTTTTCCCGGATTTCATCGGCCTTGTTCGTTTTTTCCCAGGTAAAATCAGGATCATTTCTTCCAAAATGCCCGTAAGCAGCGGTTTTTCGATAGATCGGCCGCTTGAGGTCTAAATACTTGATGATGCCGGCGGGCCTCAGGTCGAAGACTTCCCGCACGATCTTTATGGCGTCGGATTCATCGATCTTTCCGGTATTGAGGAAATCGACCAGGATGGAAACCGGTTCGGCCACACCGATGGCATACGCCACCTGGACTTCACATTTGCGGGCCAGGCCGGCGGCCACAAGGTTCTTGGCGATGTGGCGGCCCATGTAGGATGCGCTGCGGTCCACCTTGGAGGGGTCCTTTCCGGAAAAGCATCCGCCGCCATGGCTGCCATTTCCGCCATAGGTGTCGACGATGATCTTTCGCCCGGTCAGCCCGCAGTCGCCCATCGGTCCGCCGACCTCGAACTTGCCGGTCGGATTGATGAAATAGCGGGTCTTGTCATCGATCATATCGAGTGGCAGCACCTTTTTGATCACTTCCTCGATGATCCCTTCCTTCAAGGAATCATAGGTGACGCCGGGGTTGTGCTGGGTTGACAGGACGACCGTGTCGATCCGCTTCGGCTCACCGTTTACATATTCAATGGTGACCTGGGACTTGCCGTCGGGGCGCAGGAAATCAAGCGTCCGGTTTTTCCGCAGTTCTGCCAGTTTCTTGGTGAGCTTGTGGGCGTACAGGATCGGCATCGGCATTAATTCCGGGGTTTCATCGCAGGCATAACCGAACATCAGCCCCTGGTCGCCGGCGCCTTGCTCCTTGTACAGGCCCTTGTCGTCATCAACGCCCTGGGCGATATCCGGCGATTGCTTGTCGATGCTGGTGAGCACGGAACAGGTCTGCCAGTCGAAGCCCATTTCCGAAGAGCAGTACCCGATCTCTTTGATGGCTTCCCGGACCACTTCCGGGAAATCGACGGTTGCCTGGGCGGTGATTTCGCCGGCGATAAACGCCAATCCGGTAGTCACCAGTGTTTCACATGCGACCCGGCAGTTTTTATCCTGTGCCATTATCGCGTCGAGAACCGAGTCGGATATCTTGTCAGCAACCTTGTCCGGATGGCCTTCGGTTACGGATTCCGAGGTAAAAAGAAAGCTTTTTTTTGACATGGCTGACTCCTTTTTTGAAATTTCAGTTTGAGATTTGTCCGGCTGAAATCAGGTGATGCAGTCGAGGAAACGAATGTCTATTCGGTACCGCCAGGCCGTTATGCCGGCGGGGTAAGCATCATATTGTCGATCAGTCGGGTTTGTCCGATACGGACGGCCATGGCCATCAGCACCGGGCGGTCAATAACGGCTACGTCTTCGAGTGTATCGGGATCGCAGATTGTGATGTAATCGATCTGTGTGTCGGCCGCGGCCTCGATTGCAGCCGTGGCGGTCTTAATCAGTGCCGCAGATTCGGTTGCGCCTTTTTCCGCCAGATCACGGGCGGCATCAAGGGAGCGGAAAAGGCAAACAGCCGCCGTCCGCTGGCTTTCGGACAGGTACTTGTTCCGGGAACTCATGGCCAGGCCGTCGGTTTCCCGCACCGTCGGGGCGCCGATGATGCGGACATCGAAATTCAAGTCTGCGGTCATTCGCCGGAGAACCGCCAGTTGCTGGTAATCTTTCTGCCCGAATACCGCGCAGTGCGGCTTGACGATATTAAACAGCTTGGCGACGATGGTCATAACCCCCCGGAAGTGCCCGGGTCGCGACAATCCGCAGAGGTGTTCGGGCAATTGGGTCTGGATAACATAGGTTTCATACCCGCCGGGGTACAGCGTGTTCCTGTCCGGAGTAAACACCAGATCCACCCCGGCCTTTTCGGCCAGTGCCATGTCCCGGGCGGGATCACGGGGATAACTGTCGAGGTCCTCGTTCGGCCCGAACTGGGTCGGGTTGACAAAGATGCTGAGGATCACACGGTCGGCCTGGCGGCGCGCTTCTTTCATCAGCGAAACATGCCCCTCGTGCAGGTACCCCATGGTCGGGACAAACGCAACGGTGTGACCGTCCCGCCGGATCTGATCGGCCCGCTGCTGCATATCGGATATCGATTGAATGATTTCTATGATCGCATTCCTCTTATCTCGTTTGTTCAAAGCGGCCGGCGCCCGCATCAATTCTTGAAAATCAACAGCACGGCAGCTTCGGGACCCGGCTGCCGTCAAGGCCGCCGATCTAGGTCAGTTTGTTCATCACCTGACCGGTTATGACTTTCGGGTAGTAAAACGTGGTCTTCCGCGGCATGGTAAGTCCTGCCTCGGCAATCAGGCGCACCAGTTCGTTGGTCGGCGGGTTCAGGATAAATGCGATATCGTTATCCCCGCTTACCACGGATTCAACTGCATCGGCATCACTGCTCGTATAATTGATCAGTGCCTCGTTGTCCAGACCGTTTTTGTCGA
>JAGXHH010000088.1 GCA_024636355.1 Desulfobacteraceae bacterium
ATCCAGACGTTGTCTTTTATGTGGACGGGGGAGCTGATGCCGATGGTACCGACCCGGTCATATGTGCCGTGCCAGTCCGCATCGGTAATAAACGTGCTGCCCGCCAGCATGCAGTTGTCACCTATGATGATGTCATCGGCGGAACTGATGCGGACTCCGGGGCAGATCAGGCAGTAACTGCCGATTTTGATGCGCCCCTTCCCCTTTTTTTCCGGCCAGACGGTCAGCCGGACGATGTTGTCCGAAGTGGTCAGGATATTCGCATGGTCGCCGATGGAGATGCGGGGGCCGAAGATCTTGATGTTCCACGGATGGATGAACATGTACTCCTTGCCGATGGAGTCGAACTGGGGCCGCACGAAATGATCGGAATACAGCGCCTGGAATTTCATGAAGGCGCGTTTGAGATAATACGGACGATGGTCTCTTCGCAAGATGATTCCTGTGTTGCGTTTTGTTTATTTAGACGGAAACCGGAGTCTCCGAATCGGGTCATGGTTTGCTGGAAAAAGGAAGTCAGGAACCAGAATCCAGGAGCCAGAATCCAGGAGCCAGAAGTCAGAATCCAGAATAATGTTTTCGCCTTCGGGCTCAGCCATATTAAAATGCGGAGCGGAGCGAAATCCTTATTTCTTCTGGATTCTGGCTCCTGAATTCTGGATTCTTTTTTTCTATTTTAAAATGTCTGTTTCCCGCCAGAATTCGTGGTTGAACAGCCGGCTGGCGTCGGTAAGGTGGTAGAGGGCATCGGCGGCCATCAGGACCACGCCGTTGGTCCAGGTGATTTTTTCTTCCGGCCAGATCACCATGTCCGGGAAGGTAAACCCGCACCAGTAGGAAGCATCTTCGAATTTGCGCTCATGGAGCCAGTTGAAGACGATTTCCGCCACTTTAGCATTCCCGGACGCTGCCAGTGCGAGCACCAGTTCCGAGGTTTCCGCAATGGTGACCCAGGGGCGGTTGGAAACACAGAGCACACCCATCCCTTCGACGATAAACCGTTTCCAGTACTGGTCGATCCGTTTCCTGGCGGCCTCGCCGGTCAGCGCTCCGGAAAGGACCGGGTAGAACCAGTCCATGGAATAATGGGATTTGGTGATGTTAAACAGGTGGTAGCCGTGTTCGATGGCCTTCTGAAGTTTCAGCGCCGCATCCTTCCACTCGGGCCGCTCGATACCGAGCTGCCGGGCGATGGCCAGGGCGCACTTAATGCTCATGAAAATCGAACTCGAACCGGTCAGCAGCGCCATCGGATCGACTTGGAGATCCGGGCTTTTCGCCCAGTAAATTTCTCCGGAGGGTGCCTGGAGACTGACGGCAAAATTAATCGCACCTTCGACAACCGGCCACATCGATTGCAGGAAGCGGTCGTCGCGGGTGATCAGGTAGTGATGAAACACTCCGACGGCGATGTAGGTGGTCATATTGGTATCACGGGTTTTGTCGATCGGCGCGCCGTCCTGGTAGGCCGCATACCAGCTGCCGTCTTCGTGCTGGATCCCGGCGAGCCATTCGTACGCGGCGCGGGCCTCGTCGACGTATCCGGCGATGGCCAGACCCATGGCGGCTTCCACATGATCCCATGGATCGGTTTTCCCGCCGATATTCCAGGGAATTTCCCCGCTCGATTTCTGTGTTTTTACTATCAATGCCGCAACCGCATCGAGATCAATTGCCAGCGACTGCTTTTTCCGTGATACTTCCCGGTCCATTGGCTGTACCTTTCCCGTTGTCACTTGTTCAGAAACGATATTTTTACGAGTTATCCCCGATGATTGCGCCGAGACGGGCATAAGGTTTCATTTGTCCGAAAAAGGTAGAATATGCCAGAAAATACAAACATTAGCAACTCCTTTTCAAGTCGAAAAAAGGCGTCAGAGAATGTGCAGAATTAACTAGAAAAACAGGAATCCGGAGGGGAGAAGGCGGGGTGATCCGGAGGTTTCGGCTTGAACGGATTTTTTTTTACCACAGAGGACACAGAGCGCGCAGAGAAAGGCGTTTAATTCGCCATGGAAAGACAGTCGTTTTCTTGCTCTTAATCTTAATCTCAACGAATCGTAAAAAGCTATTTACCCCGCTGGGCGGTGTTTTTGAAGAAAGGAACTTTTTCACAACGATGCACACCCCCCTGCCGAAGCGGTGTTGAAGCGTCAACAAAGTGCCAATCCCCCCTGAAGGGGGAATAAAACGCATATTCGCAATTCGAAAGAGGTCTTTAAGGGGGGGTGTTAACCCCGTTGGATAAACCAGTTCATTGGATTCAGAAATTAACCACCGAGGTCACAGAGATAAGTCATAAAAAGAGCAGTTCTCTGTGTAACTCTGTGCCCTCTGAGCCCTCTGTGGTTAAAATCGATTTTTTAAGAGGACATCAATTTTCAATTGTGCATTGTGAAGGGTGAATCACTGGAGCCCAAAACCTGCAAAGGAGAGGGCCAGCACATTACCCGATTTCGGGCATCAGCGCCCATTTGATCGCCCAGTGCCTGGAATTCGGGAGTTGGTCCAGGCAGACGATGCCGCCGTTCTGAAATTTAAAGACGGTGTGATCGGTGGAACCGGTGGTCAGGTACGAGGCCATCCGCTCCATGAACGGCAGGTGCCCCACCAGCATCACCTTGTGGCCGTCTGTGATGCTGTCGGCTTTTCTGGTGACATCATCGAGAGCCTTGAGCCCGTCGGCGGCCGAAACGTTTTCGACTCCCAGGGCTTCGGCGAACAGCTCGGCCGTCTGCCGTGCCCGGGTCTTGCTGCTGTGTTCGATCGAACCGATGATGACGTTGTAGGTTTTCGCAGTCTGGGCGACCCGCTTTACCGTGTCGATTCCTTCCGCAGACAAGTGCTGTTCGGGGTCGATATCTTTGGACAGGTTCTTGCCGTGCTGTACGAGATAAATGGTCATATCGTCCTCCAATTGAATTTACGCCCGGCGTTTCTGGAACACCTGCCGTCCGTTTTCAACCAGTGTTTTGGCCAGGGAATACCAGATGCCCTGGTTCGGTCGGGGGGATTTGCCCTGGCCGAGGTATCTGAGCTGCTGCTCGTACCACGTCACTTCCAGAAGCGCGGCCCGGTCGAGAAACCCGATGCCGCTTTTTATCGGATGGACCGGGCTGATATACTCCTGGCCGGACAGGATTTTTTCGGGCAGGTCCGGGTCAAGAATCATCGGCCGGGCCAGGCCGACCATCTGGATATTATTTTCCAGGAGGGCTTCGGCCATCGCCCCGGCCGTCCGGAATCCCCCGGTAATGACGATCGGGGTATCAATGCGTGCCCGTATCCGGTTGGCATAGGAAAGAAAATAGGGCTCGGAGTTGTTTTGCGCCTGCATTTCTGCAATGCCGGCCATGGCCGGCCGCTCATAGGTGCCGCCGGAAATCTCGACGAGGTCGATGCCGAGATCGGCCAGAACCGTGGCGACCCGGACCGATTCTTCCTCGGAGAAGCCGCCCTTCATGAAATCAGAGGAATTGAGTTTGATCCCCACCGGAAAATCATGGCCGACAGTTTGCCGGATGGCGCGGTAAATTTCGGTCACAAAGCGCATCCGGTTTTCAAGCGATCCGCCCCATTGGTCTTCTCGCTGATTGTGCAGCGGGGAGAGAAACTGGCTGACCAGGTAGCCGTGGGCGCCGTGAATCTGCACCCCGGTGAACCCGCACGACCTGGCAATCCCGGCGGTTCTCGCAAAACGTTCGATCAGGTTGTGAATTTCGGTTTCGGTCAGTCCCCTTGGCGGGTTGAAAAAGGGTTTGAGTTCGGAACGAAAACCGATGGCAGATGGCGCCACCGGTTCGGCGGACAGGAACTTCGGGCTCTGTTTTCCCGGGTGGTTGAGCTGCATCCACAGGTGCGTTTCGTCCCGGGTGCCGTACCTGGCCCAGGATTTGAGCATTTCACTGTGGCGCTCGTCTTCGACGGCCACGTTTCCGGGTTCCCCCAGGGCGCCCGCGTCAATCATGACGTTTCCGGTTACGCACAACCCCGCACCCCCTTGTGCCCATCGGCCGTAGAGGCGGATGAGTTCCCGGGTGGGCGCCGTTTGCCGGTCGCCCAGAGTTTCGCTGGTTGCGGATTTGCAGAACCGGTTCTTTATGACCGCTCCGCAGGGCAATTTCAATGTCTTTCCAAGAATATCGGCCGGTCGTTTGCTGTTCATACTGCCTCCTGGGGGCCTGCTTACCAGCAATTCCCAGTGAACGTCGAAAGGCTCTGTAGGAGCGGGCCATGCCCGCGATGGCGGATGCATTTTCGCGGGCATGGCCCGCTCCTACGTGGTCACCCGTTAATCACAGACAGATTTCACCGGGAATTGCTGCCTGCTTACAACTGTTCAAGATATCGACGGGTGAATTCATAGTCCATGGCCTGGTTGGACCGGGTGTTTCTTCGGCCAGTCTATGGATGGGAGACGATGAACTGCATCGGAGCGTCCTTTCGTTTGGAGTCACAGGAAAACGGGAAGCGCAAATGGCAATCGGACAAAAAACAATGCTGCAAATGTATTGAAAATACCGTTAAATGTCAATGCATTGCCGTCATGTCCCTTTCGTCTTCATCCCGTGAATTGCCTTTTTACATGCCGTTCTTATAGTAAGAATGATTGTTAAACACCGAACGGATTAAAGGGATGTTGTATGTATCTGGCACGTAGACGCATCAAAGGTAAACTGTATTATTCCATCCGGCAAAGTGTCTGTAAAGGCCGGGAGATCGTGAGCCGGGAACTGCTGGACCTGGGGCGTGATCCGGAAAAATTCATTATTTATCCCGATGACGGCAATGCGTTTTATATTGACCCGGAAATCTGCGACCGGATCGAGGCCTGCGGGGTAGCGCCGGACAACGACGAACTGGAACGGGTTTTCTGGCCGTTTCTGCGCCCTGAGACCCGGCGGGTGATCGAAATGTTTACCCGGCCGTCCCCGGGCAGGGAACAATCGATCCCGGAGCAGAAGGCGCGATGCGAAACGCAGCCGTTTCACATGTTCGATAAACGGCGCATGCATTATCTGCGTTACGGGGAACTGGATCAGTCGAAAATCGGCGCGGTACCCAAAAAAATTTACCGCAAGCTGCTCGACAAATCCCGGGATGAAATCGAGCAGCAGTTTATGGAAATGGAACGGGTTCTCGAAAATTCTGAGAAAAAGAATTACGTTTTTACGATCTTTAATGTGGCCGGGCATTTTACCAGTGAAATTGCCCGGAAATTTCCCCAGGCGCTGTCACAGGACAAAGTCGATGCGAAATTTACGGAGGAATTGTGCCGGCTCAATGCCGATGCGGGCTTCTGGGGGGATCTCGGAATCTCAATGCGGCTGCACGATTACCTGGTCCGCTACGCCTGCTGGTTTTTTGACATTGATTTCGAGGGGGGTCGTCATCTCGAGGACCTGATGTGGCAGTTCAAGCGGCGTCACCACGGGTTTTCCCCTCCCCGGCCGCAGGCCATGCCGGTTGAAGAAGCCGTTTCGGTCATGGGGATTTCCAGGCAGGAGCTATCCGGAATGACGGTCCGGACGCTGACCCGCCAGTACCGCGTCATGGCTCAGAAATACCATCCGGACACGGGCGGCGACCACGACCAGTTCATCCGGCTGAACCGGGCGTATGAGGATCTGTTGCGAAAGATAAAGGGCAAAGGCGGCAAAACCCGGTACACCGCCCGATGAGCCCTTTTTCTTGCTCTTGCTCTTGCTCTTAATCTTAATCTTAATCTTAATCATTAATCAATGGCCAACCGCAGAGGTCACATAGAGGTCACAGGAGTTTCTTGTTTTTTTGAACAAGTTTTTTTTACATGAAGTACATGAAGAAGGTCTCATGAAGATCCATGAAGGGATTTTTTTAATTTTAAACCTTCATGTTCTTCATGGTCTTTATGTATATCAAACCGCTGTTCAGTGCCTCTGTGGTTAAAACGGATTATGATCTTTATTCCTTTCAGGTCCGGGCGATCAGGAAAGAATTGCCAGTATTTCGTCTTCCTTCATGAAAATATGGTCGACATTATCGAGTTTGATCTCGGTCCCCGCATAACTGGAAAACAGGATTCTGTCTCCGACTTTTACAAGGGGCGGAATTCGGTTTCCGTTTTTATTGAGCTTGCCTGTCCCCACGGCGACAACTTTGCCCATCTGCGGCTTCTCCTTGTTCGAATCGGGGATGATGAGGCCTCCTTTCGTCCGTTTCGGTTTTTCTTCCCTGAGCACGAGCACTATGTCGTTCAATGGTTGGATTTTCATAATTCATTTCCCTTTAAAATAATTCGGTTGAGACTTTCGACACCCTGACTTTAAGCGCCCCGGCCGCAAAATACAATAGAGCTATTTGAATACAGCGGAACGAGTGGAAAGTATACATAAATCCCGGCAAGCTTGGAATCCGCGCCCCTTGTTGGAAAGGGGTGCAAACTGTTGATGCGCTCGTAGAACGGCCCGGAATCGATAACGGATGGCGATCTTGTGGACAAGAAGGGTTTGTTGTTTGAACTAACCGGAAAATATAGAGTTAAAAGTGAATTATTCCTTTTAAATTCATTTGTTTTATGAAATAGTGTCCGCATCACTGAATGTCCGATTTCCCGCGTTCTACAGTTCCAGCGTTTACCCGAAAAACACCTTTGTAAAAAGGATCCGGCCATGAGATTTTCATTACTGCTTGCCATCCTGTCCTCCAAATTCAAAAAAGCCGCCGATCAGAACAAGGATTTTAAAAAATTTTTGATGGGCCACGAATGCGCGGTGGTTATCAAAACCGATGACAACCGGAAAGGCAAACGGTTTATCTTCAAGGACGGCCGGTTTTCATCCGATGCGGTCCTGGACCAGTTTGATGCGGCAATGGTGTGGAGCGATGCAAAAACCGCATTCAATGCCATGAGAAAAGGCAAAGAGGGGATCACCCATGCGCTTCAGAACCACCAGGTGGCCATCGAGGGGCAGATTCATTCTTTTACGTGGTTCGGCGGCGCCATCAACTTTGTGATGCAATAAGGGGGGGGCACGGCAATGACCTACTGGACACACGAGTACCTGCTCAGGACCTGGGGCGGCCCCATGGTGCAGGCGGAGTTTCTGCGCGATATCTCCAAGCCGTTTTTCACCCCGCGCATCTTTTCCGGCTTCAACCTGTTCCTGGAAATGCCCCAGCTGATGCCCGACGCCGTCGACCTGGTGGCGCGCGAATGCCGTTCCAAGCGGGCCTTTATCGTCACCGACGAATACGCCCAGCGGTTTGCGCCCAAAGTCCGGAGCCCCTATGAGAAGCGGCACAATATTAAGTTCGAGATGTGGGCCAAGGCCCAGCCGGATGCCCCGATCGATACGGTGCGCGATTGTGCCGCCCAGATCCGGAAGTTCGAGCCGGACCTGATTTTCGCCCTGGGCGGCGGATCGGCCATGGATACGGCCAAGGCGGCCTGGCTGCTCTATGAGCACCCCGGCGTGAAAATCGAAATCTTAAGCCCCCTTGTCCCCCTAAACCTTCGCAACAAGGCGAAACTGGTGGCGATTCCGACCACCAGCGGCACCGGTTCGGAAGTCTCCGGGATTGCAGTCATCTCGTTTCCGGACGGTGTCAAGCTGCCGATCGGCGGCGCGCTCCCCGAATTTGTCCCGGATTTCGCCCTGCTCGACCCGACGTTTACCGTCGGCATGCCCCCGGCGCTGACCGCCGGCACCGGCGGCGATGCCCTGGCCCATGCCATTGATGGCTTCATGGCCCCCAAATCCGACGAACTCAACCAGGCGATTGCCGTAAAAGCCATCCAGATGATTTTCGAGTGGCTCCCCCGGGCCTGCGCCGACGGTGACGATATCATGCCCCGGATGAAGATGCAGCAGGCGGCCATGATGGCCGGCATGCCGCTGGCCAACGCCGGATCGGGCATTTCCCACGCCCTGGGGCACACTATCGGCGGTTTGTTCCACATCCATCACGGAGTGATGGTCCTCCTGTTTATCCCTTACGAGCTCCAGGTCTATTCTCGGGCAACCGACCGGCACCTCGAGCTGTGCGACGCCCTCGGCGTCCGGGACCCGGATTCGGAAGAAAAAAGCCTGATCCAGCTTATCGAAAAGATCCGGAATCTGATGATCGGGCTCAACCTGCCGATCAGCTTGAAAGACGCCGGCGTTTCAATGAGCGACCTGGAGGAGAAGCTCGGAATTATCCTCAGGCAGACGCCAACGGACCCGGCTTTTTATTTCGGATGGTATGACCTGACCGAAGTACAGCTCAAGGACATTTTCCTGTGCGCCCACGAGGGGCGGCTGCTCGACCTGCAATCCGATATGTGGAGGTAGTCCAATGAAAGGATATTTCGGCAAATTCCTGAAGATCGACCTTACCGCGAACCGGATTGAAGAGCTGCCGGTCAGCGAAGCGGATCAGAAAAACTATATCGGCGGATCGACCTTGGCCGCCCGCCTCATTTACGATTACGTCACGCCGGGGATGAATCCGGCCGCCCCGGAAAACCCGATCGTGTTTGCCGCCGGCCCGTTTACCGGATCAAACGTGCCGATGGTCAGCCGGGCGGCGGTGTGCGGCATCTCTCCGGCCACCGGCCTGTGGGGGGAGGCGACCACCGGCGGAAAATTTCCCGTACGGCTCAAAGCCACCGGCTATGACGGCATCCTGATTACCGGCAAGGCCGATAAACCGGTTTATATCGATATCGAAGACGGGGTTGCGGAAATCCGGGATGCGGATCACCTGTGGGGAAAAGACATCTATGAAACCCAGGAGATCATCAAGGCCGAGCGCGACGGCCGGGTGTCGATCGCCTGTATCGGCATGGCCGGGGAAAAGCAGATCCATTTCGCCAATATCATGAACGACGAGGGGCGGGCTGCCGGCCGCTGCGGCATGGGGGCACTGATGGGGTCAAAGAACCTCAAAGCTTTGGTGGTTTCCGGATCGCAGAAAGCGGCGATCGCCAATCCCGACCAGCTCAAGGCGACTATCGAGGAGGCCCGCGGGCATATCCGGAGCCATGCGAACACCAGCGCCTACAAGCTTTACGGTACCAACATGTACATGGATCTCGGCATGCGCCTGGGCGATGTCCCGACCCGGTATTTCACCAAAAGCATCTTCCCTGCGGGAAAAGTGCACGGCTCGGCATTCCGCAAGCGCTACACAATGACCAGTTACGCGTGTTCCGGGTGCCCGATCGGCTGCGGCCGGATCATCAAGGACTTTTCCGAAGACATCCCCCGTGTCGACGGGCCCGAATACGAAACCATTGCCGCCTTCGGCCCCTTGTGCATGAATTTTGACCTCGACTCGGTGGTGCGCGCCAATCACCTCTGCAACGTCCACGGCATGGACACGATTTCCGCCGGCGTTTCCATTGCCTTTGCCATGCACCTCTATGAAAAAGGGGTCCTCACCGAAGAAACGGCCGGGATGAAGATTGCCTGGGGCGAAGGCCAGGTGCTGCTCACATTGCTTGATCTGATGATCCGGCAGGAAGGGATCGGCAAAATCCTGTCCAAAGGTGTTAAAAAAATGGCCGAGGAACTCGGGGCAGACCCCGAAGAGGCCGCCCATGTCAAGGGGCTCGAGTTTCCGATGCATGATCCGCGCGCCTACCAGGGCGCCGCGCTTTCCTACGCGGTCGGACCGCGCGGCGCCTGTCATTTGAAAGGCGGCTTCTACAGCCTCGACGTGCCGGGAAACGAGGTCGGCCTCGACCTCGGCATTACGTTTACGGACAAGAACAACCCGGCCCAGAAAGGGGCGCTTGCCGCCAAAGTCCTGTTCTTCTGCGAGGTGTACAACAGTTTCACCCTGTGCGAATTTTCCCCGATTCCGGCGGCGATGATCGCAAAAATCCTGCAGGAGATCACCGGCCGCCCGGTCAAGGCAATGGACCTGCTCACCTTCGGGGAACGGTCGCTTAACCTGAAGCGGGCGATCAACAACCGCCTGGGCGTGACCCGGAAAGACGACACCCTGCCGAAAATCGTCCGACAGGCCTTGACGGAAGGGGCGACCGCCGGCATCGAACCGGATCTCGACCGGATGCTCCCGGAATTCTACGAGGTCTGCGACTGGGACTGGGAAACCGGAAAGCCGACTAAAAAGAAGCTCATGGAACTGGGACTGGAAAGGATGGCGGCGGATCTTTACGCCTGAAGCGGGGAGATGGTCTATTTTGATGGTCTCGTAAAAAGCTGTTGTACATCGGCTCCATCGGTGTTTTTGCAGGAAGGAACTTTTTTTCAACTATGCACACCCACCCTGCCAAGCGGTGTTGAAGCGTCAAAAAAGTGCCACTCCCCCCTCGAGGGGGGAATAAACGCATATTCGCAATTCGAAAGAGGTCTTTGAGGGGGGTGTTAACCCTGTTGAATAAACCAGTTCCTTGGAAGCTATTTACACCGATAGGTGGTGTTTGTGAAGAAAGGAATTTGAAAACAAATGCCGTGCACGTGCACGAAAACCAAATCCGAAAACATCAAGTTCCTTGGAAGTCGGTTTTGGCTTTGCCGTCATTCCGGCAGGCCGGCAAGAGGTACAAGGCGTTCAGTCGCAATCCATTGTTTTTTATGGTAGGTTTTTATAGATATCTTTGCGATGCCCTATCTTGACTATCAGAATCAAAAGGACGTCGTCTTTAACTTCATATACGATACGGTAATCACCGAATATTTCAAACATCAAGTTCCTTTTTCAGGTCTTCCCAGGGAATCGGTTCTCCGGGCTGATTTTTCGCGGCCCATGCATCTTCAACGTCGAATTTGTCTTCGAGTTCCTGGAGCATCTTGAGTTCCTGCATTGAAACGATTGCCGCAACTGGTTCCCCCCTTCGGGTGAGAACAAACGATTCATTGCCGTATGCGACTCGGTTTATGATATTCGCAAATTTTTTTCTTGCATCGGCGGCAGAAATTTTATTGACCATGACAATCTCCTCAGATGTATAAAATATACAATGTGTACAAATTGTATATTTAGAGGGGCTGCTTGTCAACTGCGGAATCTTTACCCGGCAGGTGTTCGGCGTAACGATTCTTCTGCTCGGAACTCGTGGTGGCGGGTATGGACATCACCCCCGGCGACCTCTGCAACTGCAGACTATACAGCACGGAGTATTACCAAATAAAGGGTGAAAAAGAAGGTATAAACCGGTATAACACTCTGGACCCTGAAATCTATAATTGAGGGGCATAAATCAACGATCCTAAAGGAATTGCATGACGGAAAAGACTGCCCCTGCGGCCTATGAACTCCGACACATCTCGACTGCGGCGGCAACCGGTTATTTTGCCTGCGTGCCGGTGGATGATCCCGGCATTGATGCGGGGCTGATTCTTGTAAAGGAACGGCCGTTTGACAGTTTCCTGCGCCAGCACCTGATCGAAACGCTCGGGCGGACGGGCCCGGAGGCGATTGCCGGCCGGATCAGGGCCGCTGCAGAGTATAATGATATACTGCTATTATCGCTGTTCTATGAAATCGTTCTGGCCACCGGTCGAACCGATCTTGAGGCCTTATTTTCGGGTGTGGACCTCGGGGCCCTGTCCGCTCAAACCCCCTTTATCCAGATACGGTCGCGCCTGCTGCCGGATCAGCGACTTCACCGGCAATGGATTTCTCTGTTTTGCGACAACATGATGGGGCATCGTCTCCTGCCGGCGCCGGACCAGGCCGGGCTGCCGCTCCTGTTTGACAAAACTTCCGTTACGCCGGACCGGAACCGCTCCCGAATCCAATCGCTTTTCCAGTCGGCAGCCTCGTCGGCCAAAAAGTCGCCCGACCGGTCTTTCGAAGAAACGATCGCCCGGGCCGAAGACGCCCTTGCGGCCATCGACGTGTTTGACGGCCCGGAAATGCGGCACATCTCATCCCTGAGTCCGATTGCGCTCCTGCGGGCCTGGCGGATGCGGGTCCATGTCCGTTCGGGACGCAATGCCTATACCCTTTCCGGTAAACAGACCAGCTACGGCAAGGGGCTCTCCCTTGACGCCGCCCGGGTGTCGTGCCTGATGGAGGTGGTCGAGCGGGTGTCATCATTTGCATCGATTACAGACGATCGCCTGCCGGATTATGCCGGCGACCATCAACTGATCCATGGAGGATACGAGGCGCTTGTGCAAAACGGCTACCACTTGTGCGATCCGAACCGGCTCAGGCTGGAAGTGCCCTACCAGGACGAACCGCTTTATTGGATAGAGGCGAAAGAGCCCGGCGGCAGCACGGTTCTGGTTCCCGCCCAGGCGGTGTTCCTGTTTGGCAACTTAGACGAGATCAATCTGTTTTCCGGGATCGGATCGACCGGCCTGGCATCCGGTTCTTCAATGACCTCGGCGAAATTGTCCGCCCTGCTCGAGGCCGTCGAGCGGGATGCTGAAGCGGTGATGCCGTATCATCCGGGGCAATGCTTTGTCCTCGATACGGTAAATCCGCACTTAAAGCCGCTGTTCGAAGCCTACAAGGCCAGGGGAATCCATATCCAGTTCCAGGATTTGACCACGGAGTTCGGCATCCCGTGCTACAAGTGCTTCGTAATCGATGGTGACGGACAGGTGGTCAAAGGCGCCGGCGCGAATATCGACGGCCGGCGTGCCGTCATGTCGGCGCTCACGGAAACCCCGTACCCGTTTCCGGCCGGACCGCCGTCGGAAGAAGGTCTGCCCGACCTGCCGGTGGTCTTTTTCGAGGATCTGCCCAACTATGATACCGGAGATGACGCGGAAAACCTGGCGATGGTCGAAACCCTGCTTGCAGACAATGAACTGGTGCCGCTTTATGTCGACCTGACCCGCAAGGATCTTGCGATTCCGGTGGTCAAAGCCCTGGTGCCCGGCCTTGAACTGGTGGCCGATTTTGACAGCTATTCCCGGGTCAGCCCGAGACTTTTTGCCAATTATTGCCGATTGTTTTCATGATAAGAGCTACGGGAGCAGTCAATGTCCCAATGGAAAGACAAAGCCGCTGCAACGGCGTCAAAATTTATCAACAGCACCAACTGCCATGTGTTCCTGACAGGCAAAGCCGGTTCGGGAAAAACGACCTTTCTGCGCCACATCAGCCGCAACACCCATAAAAACACCATCGTGGCCGCCCCCACCGGCATTGCCGCCATCAACGCAGAAGGCGTTACCCTGCATTCCCTGTTCCAGCTGCCGTTCGGCGCGTTTATCCCTGCCGAACAGTACCCGGGGGAGAGTGCGCCCGACTTCGAATTCAATACCCCCCAGTCGCTGATCGGCAACATGAAAATGCATGCCGCCAAACGCAATCTGCTCAAACAACTTGAATTGTTGATCATCGATGAAGTGAGCATGCTGCGTGCCGATCTGCTCGATGCCATCGATACCGTGTTGCGGCGGGTGCGACGACGGCCCCATATCCCGTTCGGCGGTGTGCAGATCCTGTTTATCGGCGACCTGCATCAGTTGCCGCCGGTGGTCAAAGATCCGGAATGGCAGGTTCTGGAACGCTATTATCCGACGCTGTTTTTCTTTGCAGCCCGGGCGCTTGCAGATCAACAGCCGCGGTATATCGAGCTGACACATATCTACCGGCAGACCGACCGGGAGTTTATCGCCATCCTCAACAACCTGCGCGACAACCGGATGAACCGGCAGGACATCTTGTCCCTGAACCGCTACTACAAACCCGATTTCCGGACAACCCCCGGCGATGGGTATGTCTATCTCACCACCCACAACCACAAGGCAGACAGGATCAACCGTGAGGCCCTGCAAAACCTGCCGGGAAAGACCTTTCGTTACAATGCCGAAATCGGGGGCACCTTCGATGCGCACGTCTACCCGGTGGATGCGGTGCTCACGCTGAAAACCGCCGCCCAGGTGATGTTTATCAAAAATGATGCGTCGGGCGAACAGCGGTTTTTCAATGGAAAAATCGGAAAAGTCGAGGCCCTGAAAGACGACGACATCAAAGTGGCGTTTGCCGACGGCACCCAGCCGGTCTGGGTGGAAGCCCATACCTGGGAGAACAAACGCTACAAGCTCAACAAGGAAACCAACGAGATCGAAGAAGAAGTGGTCGGCACCTTTACCCATTTCCCCCTGAAGCTGGCCTGGGCGATAACCGTGCACAAAAGCCAGGGCCTGACCTTCGAAAAGGCCGTTATAGACGTATCCCAGGCGTTTGCCGCCGGGCAGGCGTATGTCGCCCTGTCACGGCTCACATCCCTTGACGGGCTGGTCCTCACCGTACCCTTTCATTTCAAAGAGATTGCACGTGATCCGGCCCTGCAGGCATTTGCCCGGCAGAAAGATGCGGCCGACGGCCTGGACGGATCACTGAAAACCGCATCGATTTCCTACCTGGGGCAACAAGTTGCGGACGCGTTTGATTTTACGGGATTATGCCAGGAG
>JAGXHH010000089.1 GCA_024636355.1 Desulfobacteraceae bacterium
TGCAGAAAGGAACTTGTGTCTTGGTATCGGTATCGCTATCGAAATCGCTATCGGTATCGAAAACTTTTCGATTTCGATACCGATAGCGATAGCGATTTCGAATTAACTTCATAGGAAGCTATTTACCCCGGATTCGGTGTTTTTGAAGAAAGGATCTTTTTCACAAAGATGCACACCCCCCTGCCGAAGCGGTGTTGAAGCGTCAAAAAAGTGCCAAACCCTTCTCGAGGGGGGAATAAAACGCATATCCGCAATTCGAAAGAGGTTTTTTAAGGGGGGTGTTAACTCCGTTGGATAAACCAGTTCATTGGAAGCTATTTACTCAGCAGGCGGTGTTTTTGAAGAAAGGAACTTAAAAACAAAAGCCGTGCACGTGCACGAGCACATGTACGTTCACGTGCACGAAAACCGAAACCATCAAAATTGCAGGATTATTCCGGATTGGCGGCGAAAAGATCGGCAATCAGGCCGGCAAGGCGGGTGGTATGTTTCCGGATATCGTCCGGGGTCCGGCCGGGGTATCCGGCATAACTGATCATCAATCCGTTCAAGGCGGAAAACAGGGCATGGGCTTTTAACCGGGTGTCGCTTTCGATGTTTTCAGCATGGATTCCGGCTTCGATTCGGTCCATCAGGGCCCGCATCATCAGGTCGAGCCGTTCAGCGGCCGCTGACGACAGGGTGCCGCCCAGCATGAAATGGCCCATCATCTGGTAGAAGGTCATGTTGTCGTTTAAAAAGGTGATGTAATGGATGCAGAGGGATTTCAGGGCGGGCGTTTCCATGCCGGCCTGCCGGTCGAGCTGCCGGACGATCGATTCGGCATTTTTCAGGAAGATATCGAGGAACAGTTCGTCCAGGTTCGCATAATAGTTATAAAGGGTGCCGATGCTGATGCCGGCGGATTTTGCGATCTGCCGCACTGTTACGCTCCTGAAATCTTTTTTCGCAAAAAGGGACCGGGCGGCGTCCAGGATAAGGTCGCGACGGTTTTGCCGTTCCTGTAGTTTTAGGGCATCGAGTGCTTTGCCGGCCAAGTTTATTCCTTTTTTTTAAAAAAAAAGAGTCAGAATCCAGGAGTCAGAATCCAGGAGCCAGAAGGAGGTATTCGCCTTCGGCTCAGCCAAATTGTATGTGTGGAGCGAAGCGACATCCGAAGATGACATCAACTTGCTTTTCGACTCTTCCTGACAGCGGATTTAATCAATTAAGCGTTTTCCCGAGAACCAGATTATGGTTTTTAGCTCTTGGCTTCTGGCTCCTGGCTTCTGGCTCCTGATTTATTTATTTACAAGCTGCCTTCACCGCCGAAAACCAGTGCCATGTCGTCATCGGTAAAGCAGCGCTCCGAGTCGTCCGGGTTCATCGCGTCGGCTTCCATCTTCCTCCGGTCATAGGCGTCGTTGAGCACTTCATTATAATATTCATGTTGGATCATCAAGTTCATAATCTCCGTCGTCCCGGTCCAGATCATGCCGAGCCGGATGTCGCGCAGCGCCCGTTCGATCGGATAGACTTCCGTGTAGCCGATGCCGCCCATGATCTGCATGGCGTTGTTGACCACATCCCAGGCCGCTTCGGTGGTAAACCGCTTGGCCTCGCTGACCAGTCGGCGGACATTCGTATAGTTTTCATCCACGGCCCGGGCGGCCATATAGGATAGGGCCCGGGCGGCATCCAGCTTGGTGATCGATTCCGCCACTGAAAAGCTGATCGCCTGGTATTTGCGGATTTCTTTTCCGAAGGTCCGGCGGCGGTTGGAATACCGGACCGCCAGGTCCAGGGCTCCCCAGACACCCAGGCACCCGGCCGCAGACGTCAGGCGTTCCGGGATCATCATCTGGTGAAAACAAAGGGCGCCGCCGTGGAGTTCCCCTATGATGTTTTCCTTGGGCACTTTTACGTCCCGAAACACAAGGCGGCCGGTTCCGCCCCCACGGCAGCCGAGAAGACCGTACAGGTATTCGGTTTCCACGCCCGGTCCCCGTTCGACGATGAGTAAGCTCAACCGGTTGTACTTGTGGGCGTTCGGGTCAAAATTGGTGCGGCAGTAAACCAGGAAAAAATCGGCGCCTTCGGCACCCACCACAAACCGTTTCATGCCGTTTAACAGCAGGTGGTCGCCTTTGTCTTCGGCCTTGGTCATGGCGCCGAAAAAATCCGATCCTCCCCGGGGTTCGGTCAACGCCTCGGCGGCGACGAGTTTGCCTTCGAGATACGGTTTCAGGTATTTCTGCTTCTGCTCTTCGGTGCCGAACACGTTTAAGGCCTCGCCAACGATCGACGGCATGACAAAGGCGCATCCCAGGGCCATGCCCAGGCAACCGATTTCTTCCGTCGCGGCGACTTCAGCGACCCAGCTCATTCCCCGGCCGCCGTATTCCTTCGGAAACCGGACCCCGAACAGGTTCCGGGCGGCGAGTTTTTCCACGAATTCTCGGCGGGGGTCGGTGATTTCATTCTTATCCATTTTTCGAAGAAAATCGCTGGTGATTTCTTCCCGAACGAATTGCCGGACTTCTTTCTTGAGCGCCTGTTCTTCCGGTGTAAGCAGGAAATCGTACATGGGAGCCTCCATTTGTGATCAGGTTGACGGGAAAAATATGAACATAGCTCAAGTTATTGAACATCGCTCAAATTGTCAACCGGATTTGCCATTGTGCAATAATTGGTATTTCCGATAACCAGATTAAATAATTTGGTTATCCGGAAAACTCCAGTTAATGATTTCTCTCGCAGAGCCGCTGAGGACGCGGAGAGTTCCTCTGCGCTCCCAGCGCCCTCTGCGAGAGGATATGCCATCAAAATTAGCTATTCACAATTCGCTATTGATTCGGAAGATTAAATCACAGGCAAATTGTGAATAGTGAATTGCCAATTGCGAATTGATAATTACTGAAGCGAAGCCATAACCAGAAAAAATAATATAGTTGATTTTGCGAGTATGTGTCGCCAATATGGCAGGTGTCCTGATGATCCGGTAACCTGGAGAATAGAGGAGTTCACCCATTTTTTTACTGATCGCTATTCTAATTCCGCTTTCCCTGTTCATCGGCATTGGGGCGAGTGCCATCGGGTTTACCGCCTGGCCCCTGATCGTGCCGGTACTGTTCGTTTTGTTCGGGTTCGAGCTGTATACGGCCATCCTGTTGAGCCTGTTAATCGATTGCGGCAACGCCCTGGTCATGACTGCCATCGGGATCGGCAAACGGGAGATCGATATCCGTCGCGGGCTGAGCCTGACCGCATTTGCGGTCTTCTGGATTTTGTTCGGCATTTACCTGGGGCGCAGTTTTCTTCCCCAGAATATGGATCTGTTTCGAGGGTCCGCCGGATTTGTGACCCTGCTGATCGGGATCGGCTTTTTCTGTCGGGGAATCCGAATCCGGAACGGCAACGGGAAAGAGTCGATACGTCCATCCGGAAGTGTGATTCGGCCCTACCTTATTTATGCCGGGGTTGCGATCATGGCCTTCCAGGTCGGGCTGATCGGAATCGGCGGGGGGATGGGGTATGCGATTTTTCTCATGCTCTGCCTGTCGTATCCGACCCTGAAAGCCACCGGCACCGCCATGTTCATGACGTTCTTCTCCACGCTGGTCGCAGTCATCGGGATTTCATTCCTGATCGGCCCGGCGAAACTGTTGACCCCGGCGTTCATCATGCTCGTTCCCCTCGTCTTGGTCCTGTCGATGGCCGGCACCGGATTCGGCGCCTCGATTACACACCGGTTGCCGGAACACAAGGTGAATTTTCTCATCGGCGGCGTGGTCGTCGCCGCCGGCCTGCTCGCAGCCCTGCAAAAGTATTATATGTTTCAGTTTCCCGCCGTTCATTGATGTTGGGAGATTATCCGGTTCTCCGTCCCGCTTGCGGGACGGTGCTCGTAATTGTAATCGACAAGTAACTATTCAGCGAATATCTTCAGATTTGAACAGTTTTCGTTCTTGCTCTTGCTCATAATCTTAATCTTGCTCTTAATCTGCTCTTGTCCTTAATCCTGCTCAATTAGGAGATTGGGGATTAAGAGTAAGAGTAAGATCAAGAGTAAGATCAAGAAAAAGCGATTCAATCTGAAAAGGAGGCGTAATGAACGACAAAGACATACTGATGCAAACCCTCGAACAGGCTATCGGCGAAGAAGGATGCGGCGTTTCCTGTGAGGATGCCAATATTTTTAAGGACGAGGACGGGTGGAAGCTTTTCCTGGAGGGATTTATGGAACCCTGGAATCTGGGCCAGACCGTGGAGGAAGCCCGCGAACGGATTAAAGAATATGCGTCCATGGGTTTCGGTTTGACCTGATTGGAGGCGAAGAAAGCCGCTGTTTCCCCTCTTGTCTTGAGAGATAGAATCCTTATTTTAAAGACAAACGGTCAGAATGACCGGAGATTGCAATCAAGATCATGTATTCGATAAGGAAATCGAACTCCTTTAGGATTCGAAAGGGGGTAATAGCGATGATGGATGATCAGTGTAATATCTCCCGTACCGTTTCATCGGGTTCGTCTGAATTGATGAACCTGTTCCTGAACGGATGGACCCGGCCACTTCATGATGTGAAGTGTCAATGGCGGCCTCCGGTCGACATTGCGGAGACAGACGATCATTATGCCATAACCCTGGAAGCACCCGGAATTGATATGGCGTCTCTTGACGTCACATTCCGGGACGGGCTGCTCGATGTCAAGGGGGAAAAACATAAGGAATCTGAAATTGGGGAGTGCTGTCACTGTTCGGAACGGTATGCCGGGGCTTTTGAACGGCGCTTCCGGATATCGGGAGCCGTCGATGCAGATAAGATCGATGCCTCTTATAAAGACGGCATACTAAGAGTCTTGATCCCCAAGGCTGAAGAAGTGGCACCCAGAAAAATCGAGGTGCGGTAGGTAATAATTGCAAATCGCACGTCACACGTTCGTGACGGGCTTGAAATACATCAACCGGGTATTTGGCGTCAGCCAGTGCCCGGTTTTTTTTTGTAAAAAGCAAAACTAACCATAGAGAACACAAGCCATCTGAAGTGATACTGCGAATACAGGGATTATTGTAAGTGGTTTGATATACATGAAGACCATGAAGAACATGAAGGTTTAAAATTAAAAAATCCCTTCATGGATCTTCATGAGACCTTCCTTCATGTACTTCATGTTGAAAAATCTTGTTACTTCACCAGGATTTTATGGGTGGGTCTGCTGAACAACATGAAGAACAGAAATGCCGAGTAGCAGATCACCGTGAGTGCCGCGAGCGGGGGGTAGTAACAGCCAAGCGTCGCCATTACCATGACCGTCACCCAATGGAGTAGGATCAGGCTCGTGGAATGCAGCCGGATGGGAAAATCATCATGTCGGCAGATAATGGCCAGCCCGCAGAGATTCCAGCCGTACAGTGATGCAAACGCATGGAGCTGCATGAGCCAGGTGAGTTCGGTAGCGTTATAGTCTGCTGAAAATTCGAGCATGATATACAAGATGCCGGTAATCGCCGTCATCATCAAAAATACCATGCCGGAGATCAGGAATTTCTTCTGCTGCAATTCCCTGCCCAGGTTGGCGAACATGTGGAAAATGATAAGAACGGTAAAGAATAAGACCAGTGTGACCATCACCTGCGGGAAATACAATCCGGCCAGGATAAAGATAAAAAAGGTGATTACTCCGAGGTTGATCGACCAGAAGGCCAGGTTCTTTAACATGCGGATATGGCGCCCGTTTTCGTCCATAATGGCGAAAATCAATGACATGGTGATCAACGACAGGGGAAAGGAATAGCCCAGGAAAAAAATATTGAGGTTCAGTTTGGATATGGAAATGACCTGGAGGTATTCGTTGTTTACGATAACCAGTGCGGCAATGACCAGGCCGATCGAAAGGCAGAGCAGGGCTGCATGATGAAATTTTGCCGATACCGGCGCATCGGATTTGAAAAAATCCCATGGGAAAAAAGAAAACCGGCGGATTCGCACGGTTTCGACAATCGCAACAAGCAGGGGGCTGATCAGCAGCACCGGAATGTAGACGTTGAAAAACGCGGATACGGCATACGCCAGTGTCAGTGCCAGGAAGAAACGGACCTTCAGGGAGGGATGCCGGTGCGGCTCGCTGAAATAAAGCAGAATTGTCCCCCCGCTGCAAAGGTTGAACAAAAAAATATGCAGCCGGGCATAATCATACCCCCCGATCGGGTAATAGAGATTGAAGTAACCGAAGGAGAGGGCAAGTGTCATCATCAGAAGGATCAGGGATTTGAATCGAGTGCTCATAGACGGGTTCCAGTAAAGAGGTTCAGGGGTGATGGCGAAGTTAAAAAGCCCATCTACTGCGTTCTACTGATTTTACATCCGCTTAACATACTACATGTATCGTTTCACGGATGAAAAATCAGTACGCCTTGTATATGGACTTTTTAACTTCGCCATCTCATACCAGTTACGGGACTTACGATCACTTGAGTAACCCGAGCAGGTGTTCCAGGGCGCCGGCAAGTTCCGGGTGCCGGAACCGGTAGCCGCTTTGCTCTAATCGTGTCGGCTGTACCCGGGTGCTGGCGAGGACGGTTTCCGTGCCCATCTGTCCGAAAGCAAGTTTGACGGCGGATTCCGGCAACGCAAACAGGGTCGGCCGGGAGAGTGTCCGGCCCAGGGATTTTGTCAGCTCCGCATTGGAAACCGGGTTCGGAGCGACCAGGTTCACCGGCCCTTCAATCGATGAATCGGCCAGGACATGTAAAATGGCGCCGAGCACATCATCGATGCCGATCCAGCTGACATGTTGTGTACCGCTGCCGATACGGCCGCCGAATCCGAATTGAAATACCGGCAGCAGCCGTTTTAAAGCCCCGCCCAACGGGGTCAGCACGATGCCGATCCGGAGCATCGCCGTTCGGATGCCCGCCTCGACGGCCGGCTGCGCGGCTGTTTCCCATGCCGTGCAGACTTCGGAAATAAAATCATCCCCGGGGCCGTCGGCTTCCGTTAAAATCTGATCGCCGCGATTGCCGTAATAGCCGATGGCCGATGCGCTGAGAAAAACCCGGGGCGGGTTTTTCAGGTGCGCCAGGGTACTTGCCAGAAGCGCCGTTCCCCGGGTGCGGCTTTCAATGATGCGCTTTTTTTTCTCGTCGTTCCAGCTACCCTCGCCGATGTTCTCCCCTGCAAGGTGAATGACCGCATCGATTGTATCCAGATCGGAAATATTGATGTTGCCGGCAGCAGGGTCCCAGAATATGGCATCTGCCCCCGGTCGTGGCGGCCGCCGCACCAGGCGGATCACCCGGTGGCCCCCGGTGGTCAGAAAGGGGATCAGACTTTTGGCGATCAGGCCGCTGGAGCCTGAAACCAGGATCGTCATTGGCGAAAGGCGATACCGGCTGTGATCGTTGATATCGGAAATGGTGGTGTTGTGCCGGTAGGCGAAAACCCGGGCAAGACGATCTTTAACCATGCCGTCGAGGAGCAGGCTCGATACGGGGTGAAGCGGCAGCCGAAAGTCGATATGATCTTCCAGGAAACAGGCGTCAGGGCCATCGGGCGCAAATCGATGGGTATGGACCCATTTTGAAAACGGCCCGCTTTCCTGAATATCCTTGAACATCCGGTTTTCCGCAAATTCGGTATGCCGTGCGTGCCAACGGTATGAAAACGGCCCGAAGGCGGATACCTCCAGATCGACTTTCGTTCCAGGTTCCAGCCCGCCACTGCGTTTAATTAAATGGACCGGCGCCCAGGGGGGGCTCAGGCGTTCAATGGCGCCGGGGCGGCCGTGCCAGGCGAAGACCTTCTCGACCGGCGCTGGAATCTGGCATCTTTTTTCAAAGGTTTTCAGTTTCATTATCATTTTCCGCCTATGTTTCGACATCGACAATCGTTAGAACCCTTTTCTTTCCCGATACAAATCTGACAGCGGTCGTCTGAACAGAACTGGCAGGAAAAACAATCCGGGCATTTATGCTTTTTCGGGATATCCGGATTGGATTCCGGAACATATATAAGCCCCGGTAAACCGGGAATCTTTTCAAACGGCATATTAGCTTCCTGATGGGCGCTTCATGAGTGATGGCCTTGTAAAAAGCTACGAACTCAGCTTCGCGGCGTTATTACAGAAAGGAACTTAAAAACAAATGCCGTGCACGTGCACGTGTACGTTCACGTGCACGAAAACCAAAACCGAAAACATCAAGTTCCTTGGAAGCTCCGAACTCCGCTTCGCGGCGTTACTACAGAAAGGAACTTTGGTCTTTAATCGTTGTCGTTGTCGTAATCGGTTTAAAATCCGACAACGACAACGACAACGACAACGAAAAAACCTGTGTCTTGCTATCGGTATCGCTATCGCTATCGGGATCGAAAACTTCTCGATTTCGATCCCGATAGCGATAGCGATTTCGAATCAAGTTCTTTGGAAGTTGCGAACTCCGTTGGGTGGTATTTTGAAGAAAGGAACTTAATAACAAATGACGTACACGTGCACGAGCACGTGTACGTTCACGTGCATGAAAATCAAAAACGAAAACGAAAACGAAAACATCAAGTTCCTTGGAATTTTAACAACAGAGGGCACGGAGTACATTTTAATAGCTTATCGTTGTGAACCCAGTGCTCTCTGACTCCCAATGTAATTAAAACGGATACGATATACAGATGTGAGAATGAATTCAAGTCCTCTTCTTTAAATGTAACTATTCAGCCAGATTTCCGGTACGTAATGCACCGAAGCCACCGGTTTTTCGTGCACGTGAACCTACACGTGCTCGTGCACGTGCATGGATCATTCTTTTCGCAAACCTGAAAAGCTTAGCTGAATAGTTACCTTCAAATTAGATTAGCAAAATGCATGCCTGCTTAAGTTCCGGCCCGTTTGCTTTGTCGCCGGTCCACTTTTATATTTCCGATAATATTCCCATCACGATTTTCAGCCGGTAGCGGCTGATTTTCAGATATATCCTAAAAAGAGGAGGGCGAATCATGGCCAAGATAGCAATCAATGGATTGGGACGAATCGGAAGGGCCGCATTCAAAATCATTGTCGACTCCCCGGAATTGGAACTCGTGGCGGTCAATGATCTGGTCGACCCGGAAAACCTTGCGTACCTGCTTAAATACGATTCAGTTTATGGCCGGTACGATAAAAAAGTCGAAGCGGGGGAAAACAGCCTGTCTGTGGAGGGTAAAACCTACCAGGTATTCAATAAGAAAAACCCGGAAGAACTGCCGTGGGGAGAACTCGGTGTTGATGTGGTGCTCGAATGCACGGGCGTGTTCACCGACGGTGAAGGTTTGCGGAAACATTTGAATGCCGGGGCCAAATCGGCCGTGTTGTCGGCACCGGCTAAAAGCGGGGATGTCGATACGGTCGTCTACGGGGTCAATCACAAGGAAAGCGGCAACGATCAGTTCCTTTCCTGTGCAAGCTGCACCACGAACTGCATCACCCCGGTCGTGGAGATCATGGGTCGACGGGTGGGCATCCACAAGGCGATTATGACGACGATTCATGCCTATACCTCATCGCAGGCCATCGTGGACGGCCCAAGCAAAAAGTGGCGTCGGGGACGCGCGGGGGCGGCAAATTTTGTTCCCACCTCCACAGGAGCGGCCATTGCCACCACCAAGGCGCTGCCCCAGTACAAGGGCAAATTCGACGGGGTGGCCATCCGGGGACCGATCCCGGTCGGATCGATCGCTGACCTGGTCTTTGTTACCGAACGGCCTACCTCCCGGGATGAAATCAACCACATATTTACGGAAGAATCGAAAAGCGGCCGTTATGAAGGGATCATGGGGGTAACCGAGGAAGAGATCGTTTCGTCGGACATTATCAAAGACCCGCGGGCCTCGATCGTCGATTTGACCATGACCCAGGTGGTCGACGGCGACCTGGTGAAGATCATGAGCTGGTATGATAACGAGTGGGGGTACGCCAATCAAATGGTAAGGGAGGCAAAATACCTGACGACCAGAGGGTAACGGTTTTGTAACTCTTGCTCTTAATCTTGCTCTTAATCTCAATCTTCATAGAATCCTATAGACCAAAATCAACCACAGAGGGCTCAGAGGACACAGAGAAGAGGCTTTTTTATATAAAGAACTTCTCTGTGATCTCTGTGTCCTCTGTGGTTTTATTTATTTTTTCCAAAAAGAAGGTTCCATGGCTCAAGGCAAAAAGCGTTCTTCACCGCAGAATACCATCAGGCGCTCGTCCTTGGCGCAGGCGAGGCTCATGTCAACCGATCGGGCCAGTTCGACGGCAAGCGCCGTTGGGCGTGATATGCCGACGATCAGTTCGAGGCCGGCCCGGGCGGCTTTCTGGACGAGTTCATAGCTGAGCCGCGAGGACATGACCCCGAAGACCGCCCGGTCAATGGCGCCGTCCATGAAGGCTTTTCCGATCGCCTTGTCGAGCGCGTTGTGGCGGCCGACATCTTCGGCATGGGCAAGCGGCTGCATCTGTGCATTAAAAATAATCGCGGCATGGGCGCTGCGGGTCTTGCGGTATAGGGGCTGCATCCCGGGAAGGCTGTCGATGCTGGCCATCACCCGGTCTGCGGAAAAAACGGTCCGGTGCGCTGTAACGGTCAGGATCTGCTGAATGTCCTTGATGACTTCTTTGCCGCAGATGCCGCAGCTTGTCTGGCTCACAAACCCCTTGCGCTCCAAAAGATCCGCCACCCTGGCCCGGCGCTGCGGGGTCAGGGTCACCGTGGTCACGTTCGTGCCGTCCTCCATGCAGGACCCGATGGTCACCAGATCGTCCGGGGAATCGATCAAGCCTTCGGCCAGGCAGAACCCGGCCGCATGGGCAATCTCATCGCCCGGGGTGCGCATCACCACCGAATACGGTTTGCCGTCGACCCGGATGGACAACGGCTCTTCCGTGATCAGCGCCTGATCTTCCGTCGTAACCCGACCCGCTTCATAGACCGTCATTTTCTGGATGAGGGTGTCGCTGGTGGTGTTGGCATCGTTTGTATTTTGGGAATCGTTGGTGTCGTTCATCGGTTTTGCCTGCTTAAAATATTTCGAATAAGAATCCAGGAGCCAGAATCCAGAATCCAGAATCCAGAATCCAGGAGCCAGAATCCAGAAGGAGGTATTCGCCTTCGGTTCAGTCATTTTAAATTTTCTGGATAGGGAATGTCCCAGTTGTTTATTATAGATCACATTAACCCCGAAGGGGTTGGACATATCAGCCCGGGGCAGCGCCCCGGGAGAAGATGAAAAGAATCAGAGGAGCCCTGAAAGGGCGATACACAAAAACAAATGAATGTATAAATGTCACGCCCTTTCAGGGCTCCTTTTCCGTGGCTGTTCTTTCCCGGGGCGTTGCCCCGGGCTGGTATGTGATGCCCTTTCAGGGCATTAGATTATTTTGGTTATTCCTCACGCAGAGGACGCCTGGGAGCGCAGAGGAACTCTCCGCGTCCTCAGCGGCTCTGCGAGAGAAATTATTAACTGGAGTTTTCGGATAACCAGACAGATTATTAAATCCTTTCTCTGTGCTCTCTGAGTCCTCTGTGGTTAAAAAACAGTTCACGATGAAGATCCAGTTTCAAGATGGAAGAAAACTGGCTGCCTTGCCGATCAGTGGCTGGGATGGCTTTTGGTTGCTGAATTCAAGTCCTGTGAATCCTTTCAGCACTGCCGGCAGGTATACGATTCGCATTCGCGCCGGGTCAGCACATCCAAGGTGAACAGGATGCGTGATTCTTTTTCCCGCCGGTTTTCAGGAAGCGGCACCGGTTCGATCCCCTTGGTTTTTTCCAGCAGGTCCTGTCTCGATAATAGGGTCTCCATGCCGGTTGCGAGCACTTCTCCCGTGCGGGCGTCCATGAGATGGGCATCATCGCCGTTGGTGATCACCGCATAAGGGACCATGTATTCGTTTTTGAGCAGACGGGCTGCGGCAAGTGTCGCCCGCTGGCGTGACACCAGCGATCCCGGGCCGAAGCGGATAATCATCAGGGTTTTTCCCTCAATCCGGACAGCAAAATCGACAATGATGGTTTCCGTGTCACCCTCCACGGTCACCGGAAGCGCAATGCGCGATTCGATCTCCTTTTTGCCATAACCCCCGGTTTCGACCAGGAGCCGGGAGATGTTCTGCCGGATCCGTTCATCAAGGGTGTCGAGGACGGATTGTCCCGTCAGGTAATCCGTTATCCTGCCAAGCACAAGATGGTGTCCGCCCATTATTTTTTTCTGCCGATCATGTAGATGCCATAGGTCGCCATCAGATTCGGCAGGAAACGGACGTTGCTGCCGGTTCTTTCGTAGTTGTCCGTGTTAATCGCCACTTCCCTGAGGATGCGGAACCCGACCTGGTCGGCGAATTTCCGGAAATCCTTGATGGAAATGACCCGGATATTCGGCGTATCGTACCACTGGTACGGCAGTTGCGGGGTCACCGGGGCATGGCCACAGGTCAGCACCTGCAACCGGACGTGCCAGTGGCCGAAATTCGGGAAACTGACGATCACTTTTTTTCCGATGCGCATCATGGAGCGGATCAGTTCCAGGGGTTCATAGACCTGCTGAAGTGTCTGGCTGAGGATCACGTAATCGAAGGCGTCATCGGGATAATCGGTGATTTCTTCGAAAATATCGCCCTGGATGGCGGAGAGCCCTTTTTCAATGCAGACGGCCACCCGTTCTTCCATAATCTCGATCCCGGTTTCATGGATCTGTTTGTGCCGCTTCAAAAAATCGAGCAGATCGCCTTCCCCGCAGCCGAGCCCGATGACTTTGGAACCGGGCTGAATCCAGGAGGCGATGATCTGCAGATCATAGCGAAGAGGACTATCGTATATTCTGGTAGACACTGTCGAGAAACCCCTTCACAAGGTTGGTCAGCCGTTCGTTGGGAACCAGGAACGCGTCGTGTCCCCATTCGGCCTCTATTTCACAGAAACTGACATTCAGACCGCTCTTTTTCATCGCCTTTACCATCTCCCGGGACTGGTACGTCGGATAGAGCCAGTCCGAGGTAAACGAGACGACCAGAAACCGGGCCATGGCCCGGGAAAATACCTTTACGCCGGAGCTTTCATCGTGAAAGCTGCTCAGGTCGAAATAATCCGCCGCCTTGGTGATGTAGAGAAATGAATTGGCATCGAAGCGTTCGACGAATTTCGCCCCCTGGTACCGCAGGTAGCTTTCAACCTGGAAATCGCCTTCGAAATTGTAGGAAAAATCGTCCTTATCCTGGAGCCGCCGGCCGAATTTGCTGCGCATCGCCTCGTCGGACAAATAGGTGATGTGCCCGATCATCCGGGCCACGGAAAGGCCGAGATCCGGTTTTTGACCGCCGTAGTACCGGCCATTGTTCCAGTGCGGATCTGCGGTGATGGCCTGCCGGGCCACTTCGTTAAACGCGATGGCCAGGGCCGAATGCCGCATGGTGGTCGCAAGCGGTATGGCGGAGTAAACCATTTCCGGGTACTGTACGGCCCATTGCAGCACCTGCATGCCGCCCATCGAACCGCCGATCAGGGACAGCAGTTTTTCGATTCCCAGGTGATCGAGCAGGGCTTTTTGCGCCCGGACCATATCGGCAATGGTGATAAACGGAAAATCCATGCCGTAGGGTTTCCCCGTTTTCGGGTTCATCGATGACGGTCCGGTGGTGCCCATGCAGCCGCCGAGCACATTTGAGCAGATTACGAAATAGCGATCGGTATCAATCCCTTTTCCCGGGCCGATCATGTTGTCCCACCAGCCGGGTTTGGTATCGTTCGGCCCATAAACGCCGGCCGCATGGGAATCGCCGGTCAGGGCATGGAGCACGAGTATGACGTTATCTTTTTCCGCACTCAGGGTGCCGCAGGTTTCATATGCCAGGGTAATGGGGCCGAGCCGGGCCCCGCTGTCGAGTACCATTTCATGGGGTGGCTCGGCAAAGGTGAAAAATTTCTTTTCCACCTGGCCGATCGTTTCACCGGTCAGGTCGTGGGTGATGTATTCGCTCATTCGTTGTGGTTCAATATTCGGAGAATTTTTAATGGAGATAAATGCAATTAGGGGGGATCGATTTGATCCCCCCTAATTGCTGACAATAATAGCCCTATACTATTTTTTTAAATTCAATGCAATGCCTATGCAAGCGCGCGGCGTGCGTCCATATCGACCAGTTTCCGCTCCCGGGCCGTGTCGATACCCAGTGCCTTGCGTTTCGCATCGATGTGCTCGATCATCAGTCGGGCCATTTCATGGGGATCCGGGGAAAACCCCCACTTGCCCA
>JAGXHH010000090.1 GCA_024636355.1 Desulfobacteraceae bacterium
GCAGCGTCAGATGTGTATAAGAGACAGGTCCCGGAGCAAATCCCGGGCCAGCAGGAGAATGTTGTCGAAATCGACGGCGTTTTTTTCAAACAGTGATTTTTCATACCGGGTGTAAATATCAGCCAGACGAAACGGACCGATTCGGCTGTGGGTATCAAAATAGGCCTTCGGGTTGCCGGAATTTTTCGCATTCGACACGGCCGCCCGAATCGGATACGCATATTTCCGATCCATATCGTAGGCGATCATAATCTCCTTGATCAGTTTCTGCTGCTGGTAATCCGAATAAATCTGCAAAGGCGGCTTGAAACCGAGCAGGTGGCAGTGTTCCCGCAGGATCTGGTAACACGCCGAATGATACGTCCGCACCCAGGGAAATCGACCAATGGAAAGACCGGTCAGGCTTACCAATCGGCGTTTCATTTCATCGGCGGATTTGTTCGTAAACGTAATGGCCAGAATATTTTCCGGGGAATAACCGGTTTCTATCAGGTGTGCGATTTTAGCCGTGAGAGTACGCGTTTTTCCGGATCCCGCACCGGCCACCACGAGCGCCGGCCCGATATGCTCCACCGCCATGTTTTGCTGCTCGGAAAGTTCCATTCTGGTAAATATCCTTCTTGAAAGTCTGTATAGGTTAAAACGGAGTCACAACGTAATACATCCGCCTTTTCGGGTCAACCATTAGGATGTGGCCGCCCGCCTTTGTTCGTAAACGAAAGCCGTATGCTGGAAACAATGTTTATTTATAGAATGAATGATTTATTTTTCTTGACATATGTTTAGTACAAGGTATAATGTTATTATTCCCGTTTACGTAAAGATTAGTTCTATCCGGATCAGTTTTCGTCAAGATTTAGTTTTCATCCACTGATACGAAACCAAGCTGTACTATCAGACAAGGGGGGTGTCTTATGAAACGGAGCCGTATACTCGGTATCTTATTGGTTTTAAGCCTGATTGTTCCCGGCATTGCATTCACTGGAGGCAGTTCCTACACCTGCGACACGAAATACCCGGTGGTCCTGGCACACGGCATGGGCGCATCGGCTGAGATTTTAGGAATTGTCGACTACTGGTGGGGTATCGAAGACGCCTTAGATGACGAAGGATGCAATACCTATATTACCTCCGTCAACGGCATGGACAGTACCGCCAGCAAAGCGGCAGCTTTCAAGACACAGTTCCTGCAAATTCTTGCTATTTCGGGTGCTCCGAAGGCCAACATCATCGGCCATTCCCACGGCACTCTTTATACACGCTATGCCATATCGAATCTCGGCCTGGGCGGCAAAGTCGCATCTCACACCAGTCTTGCCGGTCCCCATCGTGGCAGTGCCGTTGCCGACCTGGTCATGTACAATACCGGCGGTTTTGTCCAGGACGCTCTCGGCGCATCACTTAATTTCGTTTATGCCTTTATTTTCGGCGACGACAATCCCAACACGATTGAAAACGGCTACGACCTGTGCACCGATTACATGACCGGCGTATTCAATCCGAACACACCGAACATTTCCGGCATTTACTACCAGAGCTGGGCCGCGAAAGCCAAGACCTCCTGCCCGAGCGTCATCCTGCAGGCGACCTGGCTGGTGCTGCTGTTCGAAGAAGGGGCAAACGATGGTCTGGTCAGCGTCAACAGTGCCAAATGGGGCAATTTCCGAGGGGTGGAAGATGCCGCCTGGTACAGTCCCGGATGCGATCACCTGAACATAGTCGGCCAGCTCTTCGGCATCACCCCCGGTTTTGATGCGCCGGACTTCTTTGTCGATATCGTCAGCGATCTTAAAAACAGGGGTTGCTAATCGGTTTTTCCCGCCGGGTTCGCATTGCTCTGTGAATTTCCCGCCATGTCAGAGCATTCGATACCTTATGTTTTAGTTAGGGGTTCCCTGCATCGCAGGGAACCCCTTTTTTATATCCGGTTCAGATAGAACAAAACATCGGTTCGGCAGACCTGCTACCCAAGGCTGAAAAAACGGATCAGGTAATTAAGAACATGATCAGAATCATTTTTAAAGAGGAGCAGCAGAAACGACATGAATAAGGCCACATTAAAAAAGAAAGTCATAGCGGTTTCGACAGTTTGTGTCATTTTCTTTCTTCTTGGCATCCTGCTGTATCCCCGAAATTCGAATCAGCCGGAATATATTATCGATAAGCAGTACGAGATCCGACTTTCCGACGTCGAAAAATCCCGTTCGTCTTTACCCCGCACACAACAGATTCTGTCAGAAAAGCATAATGAAGGCGAACCGGCTGATAACGGGACGATCATTGATTTAAAAGCGGTTTTTTCCGAAGGGCTGATCAATACGCGCACCACCTTGAAATACTTCAAGCATATGGAGCACCTGTTCAGGAAATCAACCACCCTGGGCGAGCATTTCGATAAGGTTAAACAATACCTGTTTTCGCATTTTCCTGAAGACGAAGCCGGAATCCTGTTCGATACCTATGAGAAGTATCTCATTTGTGAAATGGACCTGCTGGGAGAATACCGGAATTTCACCGGAGCGGGAACACCCGAGGAAGCCCTGGATGTACTGGCCCGCATCCAGGACTTCCGCAGGGCGCGCCTGGGAAGGGAACTGGCCGACAAGCTGTTTGGCGCCGACGTAAAGGCGAAAGAATATGCGTTCCGGCGCGCCGCTATCGTAACCGATGACCTGTACGGAGAAGAAAAAGAAAATCGGATTCGGGAGCTCAACGAAGGGATGTGGGGCAATGAAGCCGATGATGTCGAAGCGCACCCGAATCCGTACAACCGGTACCAGGAAAAGATAAAATTGTACCAGAAGGATTTAGGTGAAATGGCCTCGGATGCCGCCCGGCAGGAAAAGATCAGGGATTTCCGGAAAGATTTTTTTGAACCGGAAACCGTTGAAAAACTCGATGCCGTTGACCGGCAGATTGCAGAAGAACAACAACGGGAAAACGATTACAAAGAGGCGGAGAATCAGATTTTAGAGACCGCAGGGTTAAGCGATGCTGAAAAAGAAGAACGCATCCGGCAATTACAGGAGCAGATCTTCAAGGATTCGGCCGAAGAATTCCGGCGACGCGATACCATACAAAAAGATCGCGAATCCTTTATCCGGCAGCGCCGGGAGAATTCGGCACCATTGATCGAGCAGCCCTGATGGTCGCCGACAGGGCGATTATTCCGGCGGCAAGAAGAATGACCCATTCCCCGAAGCGTGAATAGACCGTCGCCTGCTGGATCGGCAAAAACCTGCCGTTGATGCGTTGCCGTTCAAACAGGCCGGTTTTTTCCATCACCCGGCCGTCCGGCCCGATCAAAGCCGAAATGCCGCTGTTTGCCGCCCGCAGCAGGTACCTGCGGTTTTCAATGGCCCGCATTCTCGCGGCGTCCAGATGCAGATACGGCATGGCCGATCGGCCGAACCAGGCATCATTGGAAAGATTGACCAGAACTTCAGCCCCCTGGTTTACCGTCTTGCGAATAAATTCAGGGTAGAGAATTTCCAGGCAGATCGAAGTCCCGAACGCTCCCAGCGGCGTCTGCATGCAGGACGGGGTCCGTCCGCTCCGGAAATTTTCAGGCGCGGTGTAATAGCGGCCCAGAAGATCAATAATTGGAACGGCTTCCGCATAGGGCAGCAGGATCTGTTTATCATAGCGCAATAACCGCCCCTGGCCCGAAATCAGATAGGCCGAATTGTAAACACTTCCGGCATCCGGACCATCCGCTGCACCTGAATGGACGCCCCCGGTGATAAGCAGCGAGTCACTGCCAACCCATTGCATCATCTGCATGAAAAACGAATCATCCAGGACGTCGGATGCATTCAGCACGGTCTCCGGCCATACCGTCACCCGGGGCCCATCTCCGAGTGCCTCCCGACTCATCTCCAGATAGGACTTGAGCCGATTCGAAAACCCCATGCCGCTCCACCTGTCGGACGACCGGAAATTTCCCTGAACGATAACCGCCCGAATCCCGCCGGCACTCTTTGCCCCGGAAACCATCCCATCGATTTGTTCAATTCGATAACCACCATATGCGACCGGCCCCAGGATCGCCAGGATCAGCAGGCAGATGGCCGCACCAAATGCGGGGCTTCTCTTCAACTGATTGACCTTTTTGCGGCGTCTTTCCCCTGCCCCAATTGCGCCCCATGTGGATCTGAACAGATAGGCGCCCAGACCGTTGACCGTGACAATTAAAAAAGAGACGCCGTATATCCCGCCCGTATCGGCGACCTGAACATAGGGCAGAAACGCGACAGCCGCATAGCCGATGTCCCCCCACGGGATCAGAAACGGAATCCGGGATTTTGCAAAATCGATCATCACCCACAAAGACGGCAGCACAAGCGCATAAAAGACGAGGCTATTCCTGTAGAAAAAATGAAATCCGAGGGCAAAAAGGAAATACAGAATGCAGACCGGCAGGACCATGAACAGGCAGATAAAGAGAACCGCCGTCGGAACGGCCACTTCGTACTGGGCAACCAGGGCGAAAAAAAGCCAGTAGCCCATGGCGGCGGCATGGGCTGCGGCCCACAGCGTCATGAGCCCAAGTGTCTTTGTCAGACGGGTACGTTCGAGCGTTAAAAAAAGAGGGATCAGGGCGATAAAGGAAAACCACCACCAGGCGGGTTTCGGAAAAGATGCGGCATAGAGCAGAACGGATAGGAGAATGAAAACCGTTTTCATCATCTCCTGTATCATAGAGCAAAAACCGCGGTCGGGTTAATTATTGGTCGTTTCAGCTGGTCACATCGGGACGCCCGACACGGATGCAGTTAAAACCGTATCGATTCAGGGTGCCCGTGGCATAAAGATTTCGGCCGTCGAACAGCACCGGCTGTTTCAAATCTCGTTTGATCTGGTTGAAATCCGGATTCCGGAACTGATTCCAGTCGGTCAGGACAGCCAGTGCATCGGCACCGGACAAAATTTCGTACTGACCGGTTGACAACGACACCCGGTCATTTCCCTTGTAAATACTCCGGGCGCCTTCGATTGCTGCCGGATCATAGGCGCGCACGTTCATGCCCTGCTCGATCAGCATCTCAATGATGTCAAGGGACGCCGAACAGCGGATGTCGTCCGTATTGGCTTTAAAAGCAAGCCCCCATACCGCAATCGTTTTATCCCGGGCACCCCCCCGGTCCTGGAAATAAGAAATGATCTTCCGGGCCAGTTGCTTTTTCTGACGCTCATTGACTTCTTCGACAGCATTGAGAAGTTCCGGTTCATACCCCTCTTCCAGGGACGTCTGGATAAGCGCTTTGACATCCTTGGGGAAACAGGATCCGCCGTAACCGACCCCGGGATAGATGAAATGATAGCCGATCCGGTGATCCGAACCGATACCGACCCGCACGTCCCTTACATCGGCACCGACGCGCTCACAGATATTGGCGATCTCGTTGATGAAGGAAATTTTTGTCGCCAGCATGCAATTGGCAGCATACTTGGTCATCTCGGCGCTCCGGATGCTCATGACGACCAGTTTGTCCCGGCTGCGGGCATAGGGTGCGTAAAGGTCTTCAAGCAGGGCGGCGGCCTGGGTGTTATCGGTACCGATGATGATCCGGTCGGGTTTCATGAAATCGTTGACCGCATCGCCTTCTTTTAAAAATTCCGGATTGGAAACCACATCGAAAGGAATGTCGGCATTGCGCGAATCGAGCTCTTCCTGAATGATACCCCGTATCTTGTCGGCGGTTCCGACCGGGACGGTCGACTTGGTGATCACGATTTTGTAATCGGTCATCGATTTGCCGATCTGGCGGGCGACATTGCAAGTGGCGGACAGATCACATGATCCGTCCGGGTTCGGCGGAGTCCCGACACAGCTGAAAATAAACATGGCATCGGCCAACCCCTCTTCCAGACTGGTCGTAAACATCAGCCTGCCTTCGGCAACATTGCGCCGGACGACGTCTTCCAGACCCGGTTCGAAGATATGGATCTCCCCGTTTCGCAGGCGCTGAATCACCCCGTCATTGATGTCAACACAGCAGACATGATTGCCGGTTTCGGCAAAACATGCTGCCGACACCAGCCCGACATAACCGATACCCACAATGCATAGCTTCATATCATAACCTTTTCCGGTAGAAACTCGTACAGATCTGAAAAAAAATTCCCCACTATACGGTTACTGGCGGGAAATTCTTTTTAAACAGACAGATGGTGGTGCCTGGGACGAGAATCGAACTCGTACAGCAAGGACCGAGGGATTTTAAGTCCCTTGCGTCTACATATTCCGCCACCCAG
Organism: Desulfobacteraceae bacterium; assembly: GCA_024636355.1. Lineage (GTDB taxonomy): Bacteria > Desulfobacterota > Desulfobacteria > Desulfobacterales > Desulfosalsimonadaceae > JAGXHH01. The sequence continues at coordinate 6,259 of JAGXHH010000090.1, forward strand.
GCATAAACTCGTTTAAAGAAGTAAAAACGAAAACCTGACACTTGATACCAGAATCAACCTTAGTGTGATCATGTCAGTTAATCTATAATAATCATGCTCCCGCTTCAAGCCAATCCGGCAGATCCGTAAGGACAGACGAATGGTTGTGATGCAACGATTTAAATACTCAATGAACCGGTGAATTGCAAGTAAAAATCTGTGGTTGTCGCTTCCTTCGTTTTTTCTCTCAACAGGGCCGGTCGGGTTTTGCTCGAAATTCACGCATTTCGATCTTATTTTATGGTTCATGCCGAAAAAGCTGGACCCGGGCTTTGCACCTTGTCAAACCCGGCCGGATTTGTTAATGAGTCCCATGTCTTATATTTTTCAAAAAATACCGATCATTCTTGCTTCCGCATCGCCAAGGCGCAAACACCTGCTGGAACAGGCGGGAATCGACTTCCGGGTCATGCCCAGCGATGTCGATGAAACCGCTGTTTGCGCGGCCACCCCGGAGACCTATGTTAAAGTCCTTTCCCGGGCCAAAGCCGATGCTATATCGATAAAATATCCGGACAACTGGGTGATCGGGGCGGATTCGGTTGTCGCTATCGATAATGTAATTTTAAACAAACCGGAATCCAGGGCGGATGCCGGGCGGATGCTGCAGATCTTAAGCGGGAGGACCCACCGGGTCCTGACCGGATACAGCATTGTCTGCCGGGATTGCAACCACTACTACACAGACGTGGAAATCACGGAGGTGACGTTTAAGGAACTGAACCCCGGTGAAATAGACTGGTACCTGGACACTCCCGAACCCTATGACAAGGCGGGCGCCTATGCCATCCAGGGCATCGGGGCATTCATGGTCCGGCGGATCAATGGTTCGTATACGAATGTCGTGGGGCTCCCCATAAGCGAGATACTCGATCACCTGATGGCCCATGATGTCATCCGGCACGGCACTAAAACCGACAGGCAGACGGATTGCAGATGACCGATACCATCGACCAGCGCATCGCTGCCATCGGTGAGCGGATCCGCAAGGCCGCCGGGCGCGCCGGCAGGGCTCCGGAACAGGTGCAGCTGGTGGCGGTCACCAAAACAGTGGCCGCCGATCGGATTGTGCCGGCCATCGAAGCCGGTATTAGCCACCTGGGGGAAAACTACATTCAGGAGGCGATGAATAAAATAGATGCCCTTTCGGGGCGTCCTGTGTCCTGGCATTTCATCGGCCACCTGCAATCAAACAAAGCCAGGTTCGCGGTCCGCTATTTCGACCTGATCCATTCGGTCGACGGCGAAAAACTCGCCAGGGAACTTAACAGACAGGCGGCAAAGATCAACAAGGTGCAGCGCATTCTCCTCCAGGTCAACATCAGCGATGAAGCGACCAAGTCCGGCGTCTCGGCCGACAAGACCCTGGAACTGGTCCGGACAGTCAGCCGGTTTGAAAATCTGGCCATCGAAGGCCTGATGACGATGCCGCCTTTTTTCGATGCTCCGGAACGGGTGCGGCCGTTTTTCCGGGCGCTGCACGGCATAAGAGAGCGCATCGCATCGGCAGGGATTCCCGGTGTTTCGATAAAAGAGTTGTCCATGGGGATGACCGGCGACTTTGAAACCGCCGTCGAAGAAGGCGCCACCATGGTTCGCATCGGCACCGCCCTGTTCGGAGAAAGATCACAATGAAAATGCTGATGCACATCTGCTGCGCGCCTTGCGCGATTTACCCGGTCGATCGGCTTCGATCCGACGGCATTACGGTGATGGGTTTTTTTTACCGGCACAACATCCACCCCTTCACCGAATGCACCCGGCGCGAGGAAACCCTGAAGGCGTATGCTGAGCGGATCACCCTCAAGGTGATCTATCAAGAGGGGTATGAGGTCGAAGAGTTCCTCCGGAAAATGGCATTTCGGGAGGCGGACCGCTGCCGGATCTGTTACCACGACCGCCTTTATACAACGGCGAAACTGGCCAGGAGCGGCAAGTTCGATTCATTTTCGACAACCCTGCTCTACAGCAAGTTCCAGAGGCACGACCTGATAGCCGAAATCGGGGAATCGGTTGGCAAATCCGTCGACGTCCCTTTTTTTTATCAGGATTTTCGAACCGGCTGGAAAACCGGGGTAACCGTTTCAAAGGAATTGGAAATGTACCGGCAACAGTACTGCGGTTGCATTTACAGTGAAAAACAACGCTATTTCACCTCACATTCCCGTTCATCCGGATAAGCTCATATGTTCGGAAATTTCCTATACTTCATCGTTGCCCTGCTGATCTACACCACCTACCAACCCACGGCAACGCCTCAACTGCCGTTTTTTCAAGCGTTCTTGTTCTTCATTGCCCTGGCCCTGCTTTTCGGAGCCGTTACCCGCTTTTTATTCCGCCGCCTGGAAGAACGGATCGGCCGCATCGACAACCGGCGCATTGAACAGGAATACCACACCCTGCTGACCCGGCAGTCCATCATTGCCATCGTGGTCTTTTCTTTAGATATTTACCTGATCGATCTTGGATCGTATTTCACAGGGGTATCGGTGTTCAACCTCCTGCCCACCCTGGAGGCGCTGCTGTTTTTATGCCTGTTTATCATTTACCTTTCGATAGTGTGGGCCTTTGCCTATCCGATTTATGAATCGCTCTACAAAACCGGCATATCCAGAGGCCGCTACGTATTTTCCAATATCTCGTTTGCCGTACCGGTCCTGCTTCCCTGGTTCTGTCTTTCAATTATTGCCGATATCATCTCCACCCTCCCCTTTGAAGGGCCGCAGTCCTTTCTCATGTCGACAGAAGGACAAGTCCTGTATTTCCTGATTTTTTTGTTTATCATTGCGATTATCGGACCGGCGCTGATCCAGCGGTTCTGGGGGTGCCGACCGCTGAAGCCGGGATACGACCGCATTCGGATCGAACACATCTGCAACAAAGCAGACCTTTCCTATAAAGACATCATGCTCTGGCCGCTTTTCGGCGGCAAAATGATCACGGCCGGCGTAATGGGATTAATCCGCCGGTTCCGTTACATCCTGGTGACGCCCGCGCTGCTCCGTTACCTGGACCCGGTGGAAATCGATGCGGTCATCGCCCATGAAATCGGTCATGTCAAACAAAAGCACCTGGTATTTTACCTGTTTTTCTTTGTGGGCTACCTTGTCATCGCCTTTTCCGTCCTTGACCTGATCATCTATGGCATTTTGTATGCATCGGCCGCTTTTGGGTGGTTCGGGTCGGAAACCCCGAGTCAGTCCACATCGCTTTCGATTGTGTTCAGCATAGCCACAATCACGATTTTTTTTATCTATTTCCGCTTTGTTTTCGGATATTTCATGCGCAACTTCGAACGTCAGGCAGACATTTACGTCTACAGCCTGCTCAGTTCTGCCCAGCCGCTTATCTCGACCTTAAACAAAATAGCCGCCAGCAGCGGACAGTCGCCTGACAAACCGAACTGGCATCATTTCAGCATCAGCGAACGGGTCGATTACCTGGACAGATGCGAGCAGGACCGCTCCTGGATAGCACGTCACCACCGGAAAATCCGTTTCAGCATGATTGTCTACCTGACGGCCATGGTCCTCATCGGCTGGGGAGGATACAAACTGCACTACGGAAGTACCGGACGCGCACTTTCCAGCAGCATTTTCGAGAAATTGATTTACCAGCAGATTCAGAAAAATCCCGACAATCCGGAGCTTTACCTGTTGCTGGGCGACCTCGACCAGAGCAGGGGAAATCTGAAAGGAGCGGTAATCGCTTATCAATCCGCACTTTCCTTGAGCCCGGAAGATCCCAGGGCACTGAACAACCTGGCCTGGCTGCATGCCACCGCCGCGGAAAATCCCCGCTATTACAATCCGGAAAAAGCCCTGGAGCTGGCCCGCCAGGCCGCAGCGGTTTCCCGGGAGCCCCACATTCTCGATACCCTTGCCGAAAGCTACTACGCAAATGCCATGTTCAAAAAAGCGATCGATGCGGCAGAAGACGCACTGGCCAGCGCACGGGAAAATCACAGCTATTACCGGCAGCAATTGGAAAAGTTCAAGCTGGCGGCAGCCGGAAAAGAAAGAAATTAAAAAGCGCCGGAATTCAGCTCAGCCGCTGACGGCAAAACGATCAAACTTTGGTTATGAAATTTTGTTGATTGCTTCGCTCCAGTAATTATCAATTCGCAATTGGCAATTCACTATTCACAATTTGCCTTTGTTTTAATCTTCCGAATCAATTGTGAATTGTGAATAGCTAACTTTGAATTGCGAATTAAAGGAAATGCCACTGGAGTTTTGAGGATATTTATGCCGTTGTGACGAAGGGCGTCGGGATGTGAATCCCGACCTACAAAAAACCGGCACCGATTGACGCCTATCTCCTGAATTCTGGCTCCTGAATTCTGGCTCCTGGCTCCTGGCTCCTGGCTCCTGGATTCTGGCTCCTGGATTCTGGCTCCTGAGCCGCTTTTCAATACAGATCCTTGTCCAATTCCTGCCAGACGCCCGTTGCGGCTTTAAAAACCAGTAGCCGCCTGTTGGTGAGGATATTGATATTGAACGGACTGGTTTGCACGGAAAGGATTTCTTCTCCCTTTCGGAATTTTATCGGGTCGAAGAAGGCGTTGTCGACGGCAAATCCAAAAGCCCGCTCCGTAGTGACCACAACGGCCACGCGCCGGTCGATCTCGGCCCGGATCACCCGGTCATAAAGGGGAATGTCAGCCGTCACCCAGTTGTTTCCCCCGCTGTCGAAACCCAGCAGCCTGTCGACGGTGACCACCAGGATGAGAAAATCCGAAATAAAAGCCTGCGGCCGCTTGTCGTCCACCTCCTTTAACTTCAACGGCTCATCTATCCAGTTCGAGGTAAACGTCGAAACCGCCAGAAGCCGGTCTGTCGTCACAACCAGGCCCACCAGACCCCTTGTTTTCTTCGAAAGGACCTCTTCATCGAGCTTAAGCGTTTCTTCCAGGATCGACTCCCCTTCAACAATGGCCAGCAGCTTGTCATCCAGCACCTGGATATCGATGGCTTCGGAAACCAGCGCCCGCCCCCCCCGGTCATCGAAAAAATCCGGTACCCGATCATAATCGCGCAAATCGGCCGGCAGGTAATCCGCTCCAAATATAAAATACGATACCATGACGGCCGCAAAAAGGAATGCAAGCATCGAACGGTTCACGGGAGGCCACCCCCTTTGATAACCCAAAAGGGTATTCGTATATGCCATTTAAACAATAGCGACAACCGCGGTTGCGCGCAAGGTTTCCGGAACGCCGGTTTTTTAGACGCATACTGCTCCGGAATGATTTCGATCCATGCCGATGATCTGTTTTTTACTTGTACGTGCGCGGCAGATTAAGATTAAAAGCAAGAGCAAGATTAAGATTAAGAGCAAGAGCAAGATTAAGATTAAGAAAATTAAACGGCCGCAAACGCGAGAGACGTTTGCGGCCGGATATTTAATTTATCAGGTTATCGGGAAAACTCCAGTTAATGATTTCTCTCGCAGAGCCGCTGAGGACGCGGAGAGTTCCTCTGCGCTCCCAGCGTCTTTGCGAGAGGAAACTTAATCTCTTTTGCACCAGAAGGTTTAGGATTGCCCATCATTGGAGCGAACCAGATAACCGGTTGATTTATCTTACGCGGAAAAATCGATCAGACGATTTCCACCAGCTGGAGTTCAAAGGTAAGATCCTTGCCGGCAAGCGGGTGATTGGCGTCGAGCTTTACCGTATCTTCGGCGACATCCGTCACCGTTACCACCACGGTCTGCCCGTCGGGCTGCCGCAGTTCCAGTTGCTGCCCGACCGTCGGATCGATATTTTCGGGAAACTGCGTTTTTTCCACAGCGACTACCATTTCCTCCTGGTAATCGCCGTATCCTTTTTCCGGGGGGATCGTCGCTGTCCTGACTTCCTCGGGCGCCATCCCGATCACGGCTTCCTCGACACCGGGGATGAGATTCCCCTCGCCTATCTTGAATTCCAGGGGGTCGCGCCCTTCGGATGAATCGAAAATTGTCCCGTCATTCAGGGTGCCTTTATAATGAACCTTGACGGTATCGCCGGATTTTGCCTGTGCCATGATTGCGTCTCCTTCTAAGTTATGTTTCATTTTAAACAGAACCTAATAAACGATTAACGGCGACGCAACCCCTTTACATTGCAATTTACTCCCGATTTCTAACATAAATGTTTTAAATACAGATATTTATCACCGAATTTGAATACCCCTAAAAACAATCGCCCGATTCCCGGATATCCGGGAATCGGGCGATTGCGTCATTTCGGTACGGTTTCAGGCGACTTGCGCTGCGGCTCGCTCGTGGAGGTTATAAAGGTCCATAGCCAGGGAATCGTTGGGATCCGGGTGTTATCGGTTGCGATCCGTATCGATTTCACATACGTCGTCTTCGCCGGGCGATTTTTTGAAATAATAAAAACCGAGCAAAAGCAGGGGGATGGCTACAATAAATCCAAAAATCGGTATAATCGTCACGCCGATCACTACGAAAAACAATCCGAACAGTATAAAGAATATGCCGAGAAAACGTCCAAAAACTTTCTCGTCTCTGCATGCCTGACTCAATTGCTTCCATTTACTCATTGAACTTCACCCCCTTTCCGTTACGCATACCCGTCGGGGTACAAACAAATAATCACATCATTTTCATAGTACTAATAAATAATCCGGAATTAACGGACGTCAAGATAGATGCACTCGTAAAAATCGTTTTTTTTCGGGCCCACTCATGACTATTGCTTTTTAATACTTTTTTCCGGATATCGGGAATGCTCCAGTTGTTTATTTTTATGAATCATATTAACCCTGAAGGGGTTGGACATATCAGCCCGGGGCAGCGCCCCGGGAAAAGATGAAAAGAAAACAGAGGAGCCCTGAAAGGGCGATACAAAGAGACAAATGAAATTATAAATGTCACGCCCTTTCAGGGCTCCTTTTCCTTGCTGTTCTTTCCCGGGGCGTTGCCCCGGGCTGGTATGTGATGCCCTTTCAGGGCATTAGATCTCAGTAACTGGGGTTTGTAGAGGGCGCTGGGAGCGCAGAGAATTCTCTGCGTCCTCTGCGGCTCTGCGAGAGAAATCATTACCGGAGTTTTTCGGATAACCAGATACTTTAATAAGGTCCGGTTCGCTCCAGTAATTGACTATTCACCATTAACAATTCACAATTTGCCTTCGTTTCAATTGTCAGAATCAATAGTGAATTGTGAATAGCTAATGGTGAATTGCGAACTAAAATGAATGCAACTGGAGTTTTCCCGATATCCAAATACTTTTTTATCATCCCTAATTTACAAATTCGTTCATTAATAGTATAGGTCAACTTGCAACATGAACAACGTTCATCGGTATCTTACTAAAAACTGCCCTCTTTATTGGAGGCCACCGCCATGATCGTTCTCGTCCCCATCGGTCCCGTCCCGCTCGATCTTCTCTCCTGGCTGACCAGCCGCCTCAGAGCCCTTGTCACAACCGGCATCGATGTCGGCACCGCCGTTCCCCTGCCCAGAACCGGTTATGAACCCGCCCGCAAACAATACCGGTCAGATGTCATCCTGGATCTTCTGCAGAAAATACCCGACAACGGAACCGATCGATTTGTGGGGATGATCGACAAGGACTGTTTCGCCCCCGGCCTTAATTTCATTTTCGGGCAGGCAGAGGTTAACGGTCGAAATGCCTTTGTCGCCCTGCCCCGCCTCCGGCCCGACTTCCATGGTTTAACTCAAGATAAACCGGTTTTCCGGGACCGCACCCTCAAAGAGATCCTGCACGAACTCGGCCACACCTGGGGGCTCGGCCACTGTTCGAATTCCGGCTGTGTCATGTATTTTTCAAATTCCCTGGAGGATACCGACAAAAAAGGAACCGACTTCTGCCAGTACTGCCAATCCCACATGTCCCATTAGCCAACAGCGGCGGAGAGAATTATGTTTACCACATCTTAGTTTAAGGAGTCATTGATGTCCTCCCAAACACCGGTCATCCTCATTACCGGCGGCGCCCAGGGGATCGGCAAGGGCATATCGGTCCATTTCCTGAAACGGCAGTGGTGCGTGACGGCCGCGGACATCGACGAAGAGGCGGGCAATGAATTCACCGATGAAATGCATAAGGATAAAGACCGGTTCCTGTTCGCTGCCGCAGACGTCGGCGACGATGGTTCTGCGAAACGCTGCATCGAACAGACCCTGAACCGGTTCGGCCGGATCGATGTGCTTGTCAACAATGCCGGTATTGCCAACCAGCATTTCGGCAGCCTCGATGCTCCGTTCGAAAACTGGGAAAAGGTCCTCCGCACAAACCTGACCGGCTGTTTTCTCATGAGCCGTCATGCCGCCGCTCACCTCGAAAACGGCGGCAGCATCATCAACATCGCCTCGACCCGCGCCCTCCAGTCTGAACCCGATTCCGAAGCATACGCCGCATCCAAGGGGGGTATCATCGCCCTTACTCACGCCATGGCCATCACCCTCGGCCCCCGCATCCGGGTCAACTGCATCAGCCCCGGGTGGATCGCGGTAAGCGAATGGAAAAAATCGAAGCTCCGGAAATCTCCCCAACTGAGCGAAAGCGACCATGCCCTGCATCCGTGCGGACGTGTCGGCACTCCGGC
>JAGXHH010000009.1 GCA_024636355.1 Desulfobacteraceae bacterium
ACCTGGCCCAGGATGTAAAGGATGAACTTACCAATATCGACGGGATAACGCAGGCGGATGTCGCCGCCGTCCGCCCCAGTGAAATCCACGTGGAGATTTCTGAAAAAACACTGCGCAAATATGGCCTCACGCTGGGGATGGTAGCCAATATGGTCGCCGAAAGCAGCCTGGACCTTCCTGCCGGCAGCGTGGACGCCCGGGAAGGAGAAGTTCTTATACGGGCCAAAGGGCGACGCTATGAGGCCCGGGACTACCGCGACATTCCAATTATCACGCGCACCGATGGCACGCGCATTACCCTCGGGCAGATTGCCGGCATCAAGGAAGGATTTGCCGATGTGGACCTGTTCGCCAGATTTCAGGGCAAACCGGCGGCCATCATCAACGTCTTCCGGGTGGCCGACCAGAGCGCACTGGAGGTGGCCGAAAAAGTCCGCCGCTATGTGGAAGAAATTCGACCCGGCCTCCCCCACGGGGTTTCCGTGCAGACCTACCAGGATATGTCGACCGTCCTGAAAAGCCGTATTGAACTGCTTTCCAAAAACATGCTCCTCGGTCTTCTGCTGGTCAGTGTCCTGCTCGGCATCTTTTTAAATGTCCGCCTGGCGTTCTGGGTGACACTGGGGATTCCGATCAGTTTTGCCTTCGGGATGCTGCTGCTCCCCTATTTCGGCGTATCGCTCAACATGATTTCGCTGTTCGCCTTTATCATGGTGCTCGGCATCGTGGTAGACGACGCCATTATCGTGGGCGAAAACGTCTTTCGGCATCAGGAAACCGGGCTGTCTCCGCTCAAGGCGGCAACAATCGGCACCATAGAAGTCGGCCGGCCGGTTGTCTTTTCCGTTCTGACAACGATTGTGGCATTCTGGCCCCTGCTGATGGCCGGCGGCAGTATGGGAAAGCTCATGCGCAATATCCCGGTCGTGGTTATTGTCGTATTGCTCGGCTCCCTGATCGAATCCCTGTTTATTCTGCCGTGCCACCTGGCAAGCATCAAGTCTGCGCGGAAAACAGCACCCAAGCGCCCCAAACGAATGACGCGGGCGCTTAACTGGGTGATTGAAAACCCGTATCGGAGATTTGTCGATCATTGCGTCCGGTGGCGTTATGCCACCTTGGCCGTAGGCCTGGCCATCCTGATTCTCACTCTCGGGGTATGGAAGGCCGGCATGGTCAAATTCACATTTTTCCCGAAAGTCGAAGGCGATGTGGTGCAATGCTTGATAACGATGCCGGCCGGTACACCGGAGACGCGCACAACCGAAGTGGTCGAGCACATCGAACAAAGCGCGGTAAAACTGCTTGGGGAATTGGATGCAAAGCGGCCCGAAGGGGCTTTGCCCCTCATGGAATACAGTTCCTCAATTATTGGTGCGCATATGGGCCGACACGGAAACGGCGGGGATTCCGGCGGCCACCTGGCCCACATTTTCGTTCAGCTGCTCGAGGGCGAAAAACGCGACATCAGCTCCGAAGCCCTGACCCGCATGTGGCGGGAACGGGTCGGCACGATACCCGATGCCGAATCCGTGGCATTCAAGAGCGATATTCACAATGCGGGCAACCCGGTGGAAGTTCACCTGTCATTGGACAATCACGATCGACTGCTCCAGGCCACCGAAGCGCTAAAGGGGGAACTGGAAAAGTTTGCCGGCGTCTTCGATATCAGCGACAGCTACATGCCGGGCAAAATGGAGATGCAGCTCAAGCTCAAACCCGAGGCCGCCAGCCTCGGACTGAAATTAAACGACCTGGCCCGCCAGGTGCGTCACGCGTTTTACGGGGCCGAGGCCCTGCGGTTCCAACGGGACCGGGATGAAGTCAAGGTCCTGGTTCGGTTCCCGGAAAATGAGCGGCTTTCCCTGAGCAATGTTGAACAGATGCGCATCCGCACACCATCAGGCGATGAAATACCGTTCTCAGAAATTGCCGACGTCCGGATGGAGCGGGGATATTCCAGCATCGACCGGGCCCAGCGCCTGCGGGTCATAAAAATCACAGCCGATGTGGATGAAAAGATCACCAACGCCAATGAAGTCCGGCAGCATCTCTCCGCTTCCTTCTTATCGAAGCTCAAAAGCGAGTACCCGGGCCTGCGTTACAACATCGAAGGGGAAGGCCAGGAGCAGAAGGAAACTTTCGGGGATATTAAAAGGGGGTTCATCCTTGCGTTGTTCTGCATCTATGCCCTGCTGGCGATCCCGTTCCGTTCGTTTTCCCAGCCGATCATCGTGATGGCGGCCATTCCCTTCGGCATTGTCGGCGCCATCCTGGGACATCTGCTGATGGGGTTCAATCTCAGCATCGTCAGCATGTTCGGCATTGTCGGACTGTCCGGCGTGGTGGTAAATGACTCCCTGGTGCTCATCGATCGGATAAACAGCCTGCGGCGGGATGGCGAACTGACCGCCCATGAAGCGGTTGTCGAAGGCGGGAAACTGCGATTCCGGGCAATTGTCCTGACCTCCGTCACCACTTTCGGCGGGTTGACCCCCATGATGCTGGAAAAAAGCATCCAGGCCCAATTCCTGATCCCCATGGCGATCAGCCTCGGTTTCGGCGTACTCTTTGCCACCTTCATCACCCTGCTGCTGGTTCCCTGCGGGTACATGATATTAGATGACCTTCACCGGATTATCGACTGGTACAAGGAAAAGGTGCTGAAACCAGCACCTGAAAGCGCGGAACGACTGCCGGAGACTACTGGGTTATAAAACCCGACCCCCACATCCGATATCCTGTTTTGCCGTGCACGAGAACGTAAACGTGCACGGCTCAGAAATTCTGGATCAATCCCGGATTTCGAGAATAATCCGCCACATTCAGTTTCCAGACAGAACATCCCCCGGCCTGCCTCTTTCGAAGCGTTTAGAGATTTCACGCCCCCTTCAAAGGGGGATTAAGCAGCGTGCGGAATCGAAACAAAAAAATGTCCGGTAGCCGCAAAATTTCCACAGATCGATAAACACACCTAACATTTCCGGTAACTATTCAGCCAACCCAGCAGGGCGGACACGCAGGTCCGCCCCTACGGATGATTGGTCGTATTGTAGGGGCGGACCTGCGTGTCCGCCCTCGTCCGATGGGAAATGGGGTAGGGGCGATTCACGAATCGCCCTGCCGGGATGCGGCAGAATGTCCAAACCCCAGGGGCGGACCTGCGTGTCCGCCCTGGTTCCAAGTACCATGAAGAGCATGAAGATCATGAAGAAAAGCAAATAAATCTCATGCCTATGACTTTTCACGTTCTTCATCTCCTTCATGAAAAAATGAAATCGGTTATCTGGAAAACTCCAGTTGCATTCATTTAAGTTCGCAATTCACAATTAGCTATTCACAATTAATTCAAATAATTAAAATCAAAAAAAATTGTGATTTGGAAATTGTTAATGGTGAATAGTCAATTAATGGAACGAACCGGATAACCAAATTTAATTTAAACCTCATGTTCTTCATGGTCTACTTTTGCATCTTATTTGACAGGCGCCCCCACACCCCTACCTTTATTTTATCCCGACACCTTCTCTGCCATCCAAATCCGAAATCTCGCATGAGATCCGGGGCCAGATGACTTTCAAAATGGGATGGAGACCTGAAATGACCTTGAAATGCTGCCCATAACGGCTTCCGGCAAGGCCTTCGTTCCGCTGTCCCCGGAAGCCGAAATTTCCATCCTGCAGAAACAAGACGGGTGTTCCAAATCCGCCTTACACCTATGCAAGGGAGAAGAATCATGAAAAAGCAACTGTTGAATTATGAAACCCTTCGAAAAGTGACCAACAGCATTTCCCATTCCAAAGATCCGGAAGAAATAGTGCTGCTGACGGTGGAAAGCATTACCAGCGCCCTGGGCGCCAAGGGATGTGCAATCTTCCTGATCAATCGCGAAACAGAGGAACTCGCACTTGCGGCATCCTTCGGCTTAAGTGATGAATACATCGACAAAGGCCCGGTAAACGCCCTGAAATCGATCAGCGAATCCTTGAAAGAAGGTCCTGTGGCAATTTACGATGTAAGCGACGACCCGCGGATTCAATACCCGGAAGCCGCCGGAAAGGAAGGGATCGCCTCGATTCTTTCGGTACCGATTACCGCCCAGGCGCGCATTATCGGAGCCCTGCGGGTTTACACCGCCGAACCCTGGGAATTTACCCTTGATGATGTCAACTTTGTTCAGGCCATGGGCAACATCACGGGCATGGCCATCGACATGGCACGTCATTACAAAGGGCTCAAGAGCAGCATCGAAATCCTGAAAACACTGCGTGATCCGAAAAGTTTAAAATCCAGACGCCGGACCCCCTATGAAGGCGTGCCGGAAAGCGTGCTGCCGGAACGACGTGCATAGAACAATGGGGCGGGTTTGAAACCCGCCCCTTCAACCTCCGTTTTGATCCACCGGACCGGATTAAGCCTTTTTCCAGCCGAATTCCTACCTTTGTCCTATTGACGCATTAACCCGGCCCCAATACTTTTATTCACAACTCTTTTTCCACATTAAGAGCAGGAGCAGGAAACCGGATAACCGGAAAAAAATCTTCATCTTTCCAGGAAAAAAACCATGAACAATCAGGCAACCGGCATTAAACGCATCATGCCCCGAAAATTCGTGCGGAATCTGGAGGATTACGGCACCCGCATCGCTTTTCAGAAGAGCCTGAAGTATCTGACAAGGCCGATCTACAATGAGATTGAATTTATTCTCTATGAAATTGATCTCTCTAAAGCTGAGGGAAAAGAGATCATCAACAGAAATCTGGAGTTCAAATTAATAGATATAAACGACCATGACTCGATATGTCAGATAGAGGAAATGGAAGAATGGCTCAAAGGGGAATTAAAAACGAAGCTGGAATCAAATGGCATTTGCATGGTCGTTTTAGATGACAACAAGTTGGCCGGTTTCAATCTGGCAACCACAGGTGCCGGTTATATAACGCTCTTGAAGTTAAAAATTGCTACGGATCCGGTCGAAGCATGGTCGGAACACATTGCAATTCATAAAAATTACCGGGGGAGAAAACTGGCAAATGATTTGAGAAACAGCTTTTACTCAGAACTGCAGAAAACAGGCATAAAAGCGCTGTACGGCCACCGCCAGGAATTTAACGTAGCATCCAGGGGATCGGCAAAAAAATATACCGCACAAGAAATTGGTAAGGCAACGTACAGGAATTTTGTTGGATTTGATCGGCTCGTCTTTGACAAAAATAATGCTTTCGGAAATTCAAAAATATCGATCGACGGCAACTCCGAGGATAAAAGGTATCCTTTTTCCGTCCACATCAACCATCTGAAGGGTTGAGTATTTCCTTAAGCGGTTCTTGAAACACTCAAACGGAAACAACTATGGAAACAACAGAATTCCCGAAAACGATGCACAAGCGACTGAAACCGAACTATGGCATTTATTACCTGAGATCCTACATGATCATGCTCACATGCTTTCTGGCCCTCGGCCTGGGCGTAATGGTTGTCGGGCGGGAGATGGAAAGCACCTTGGTGATAATAGCGGGAACCGGCGTCATCGCCTATGGGATCGCCACCATCATCGGATGGGCGCTTGCCCGATACGTTATCCCGGGAAGCCGGACGGAGGTGGCGCAAAACGCTATTGAACTGCTGGCTTTGAATGGATCTGAAAAAGTGCTGGATGCGGGTTCCGGAAGGGGAATTTTCGCCATTGAAACCGCTAAAAAATTGTCCTCGGGCAGTGTCACGGCAATCGACCTGTGGGAACCCGAAAAAGTCCGCCATATCAGGCATCAGCATAAATTTTCCCAACCTTCTGAAAATACGGTTGCCAATGCCCTGAAAAATGCCCGGATCGAAGGTGTATCCGAAAAAATCGACTTTATCAACATGGACGTCAACCATCTCGATTTCGATCCGGACACGTTTGATTCCGCTATATGCGGCTTTATCATCGGCCACCAGGGCGAGTACAGCCTGAATACGTTGAAAGAAATTCGAAGGGTCTTAAAACCCGGAGGCAGGCTGCTGGTCATTGATAATTTTCGGGATTTTACCTATTTCCTGTTGTCCACTCCCCACCTTTTTGTTTTGTCATATCTCCGCGGTACAAAAGCAAAACGCCTCGCGCTTGCAAACTGGAAATCGCTGGTGGAAACTGCCGGCTTCCAGATTCTGGATTTCAAACCCCGCCGAGGCATCCTGACAATCAAAGCGATTAAACATGATACAAAAAACTAAGGTTCTCTACATTGTCGGTCCAACCCGCAGCGGCAGCACGATTTTCGCCAATATCATCAATGAAGCCGAAGGATTCTTTAATGCCGGCGAATTGATCGAATACTGGGACAGGGGGCTTAAATGGCCGTGCAGCTGCGGTGCGAGCACCAGATCCTGCAGGATCTGGGAAAAGGTCATCCGGGACATGAACCTCCCGGAAGCAGATTACCTGAAAATTGGAAAGTTTATACAATCAAACAGTCACAGCACACTGGTTCCGAAACACCTGCTGTCTGGAAAGACGAAACACAGGGATGGTAACCGGTCGGAAATGCTTGACGCGATTGGCCGCCTCTACGGACATGTCCGGAATGCCACGGACAGTGAAATTATAGTCGATTCATCCAAAAATCCCGCTTATGCCTTCCTTCTCGGATCTATACCCGGCATTGATTTATACCTGCTTCATCTCATCAGGGATTCCCGCGCGGTCGCCTATTCCTGGCAGAAAAAGAAACAGAATCTGTGGACAGCAAACGTGGTGGAAACGTCGCTGGTCTGGATGCTCCGGAACCGTATTGCAGAAATGATGGGAAGGAGAAAAGGGGCGAGATATTTCAAACTCCACTATGAAGACTTCATTGCAAAGCCTCGGGAAGTACTTGAATCCGTATTTCAGTTTATCGGCACAAGCAATACCAAAGCACCGATAGAAAATGATCATTTTGCAAGGATCGGGATCAACCACGGCCTTTGCGGAAACCCGGTCCGGTTCGATTCCGGCCTTACCCGATTGCAATTGGACAAACGTTATGTCCGCATGAAAGCGGTCGACAGGATAATTGTTACAACGCTTACGATGCCGGCTCTCTTAAAATACGGATACCCGATCAGGATGTCCGCACGTCCCTGATCAAAACCTTGAGCCTGAACCCAAACCATTAACGGAATGGCGCCGGAAGAACGTCCATCAGCATGCACCCTCCTCCGCCTCCCGTAGAATTTTGCTCGACAGGATTTTCTCCGGAATCTTGCTCCGGAACATCTACGGGATCTTGCTCCGGAACATTACCGGGGTCTTGCTCCGTAACATCTCCGGGATCTTGTTCCGGATCATTACCCGGGTCTTGTTCCGGATCATTACCGGGATCTTGTTCCGGATCATCTTCCGGGGATGGTGGGGGCGGTTCCGGAGCCTGGGTCGGCAACGCGAATTGACTCATAAAATCCCAGGCATGTCCGGCGCCGACGATATCCCGATTCTGATTCCCGTAATTGAATGTCTCCAATACGTTTTCAGGATAATTGTGATCTATTGTCGGCATCACATGACCGCCGTTTAAAATCGTATAGAACTTCACCGCAACCCCGTTTTCCCCGTCGGAATAAAGATCGCTGGTCACCGTGCATCCGTCGCTCTCGTTAATATCTTCATAGATGGTCGAGTAGGGCTCGATACGGCAACCATTGTAATCAATCCACCAGTCCCGCGTAAAAATTGCAGACTCCACTTCATCTCGTTTACATTCATCGCTATTGACGCAACCGCCATTCCACGGCATGTATCGATCATCGCCCTGCCCGTTACAGATAAAAACCGGAATAGGTGTATTCATCGGCAAGCACTCAGAGGTTGCACTTATATTTGCCCCAAAGACTGCAACCGCAGCAATGCGGTCGGCAAGTTCGACGGCAAGCCGATAACCCATCATGCCCCCGTTTGAAAAGCCTGCCGCGTAAACTCGATCGGGATCAATATCAAAATTTACATCCGCCCAGTCGATCAGGGCTGCGATAAATCCGACGTCATCCTCGTAAGTCTCAACCAGGGGCGCCTCTGCGCGGCAATCATTCCAATGCTGACGCATGCCACCCGGATTTCCGCCCCCAGGCGCACAGCCATTGGGGGCTATCAGCAGAAACTTTTCCTGCTCTGCTATAGCCGGAAAATCCTTCCGGCCGCCGTAATCCTCATCTCTAATTTCCCAGCAATTGCTTCCGCCCATGTGCAGCCAGAAAACCACGGGGGCATGGTCCGGCAAATCCTCAGGTTTAAAGTAAATAAAACTACGAGTTAAATCATCATAATGGATAGACTGATCCGAGGACCACGTACCGGCTTGCAGAGAGGAGCGGGTCACAAGGATAGCGCAGGCAATACAAAATAAAAATCCTGCTCTTTTCACGCAGCAGGCACCAAATTTTCTGCAACTGGCGGATATCATATCCGGCTCTCGAAAAGGCAAATCATAGAAAAGTATCTGGTTCCCTCGCCGACAAAACAATCGATTTCTGGAAAATATCATCAAAAACATGTACCGTTTGATTCATCATAATTTTTACCTGCGACAATAATTTCCTGATTTCATGGATGCGTGGGACGTCAAAAGCGATTATTCCGTTTTCAGAAACGGTGGCATGCAACGCCTCATCAAATGGCACTCCGATCTTCTGCAATTCCTGGTCCTGTAATGATACTTTCCATATCTCCCATTTCCCGCCCCTGTTTGAGTGCATCAGCAAACTTTTTCCATCGTACCCGACAAATGGTCCATGTTCATTCCCCCTGCCAAAATCATTCAACAAACTGATTTTCTGGTCGGATAGGTTCATAAATGCCAACTGGTGGCTGCGGTTGTTTTCTGTAAAAAAATATATTTTTTCCCCATCCGGTGAATAAGAGGGGCGGTATCCAAACCCTTCATTCTGCAGAGGAACCGGCTCCTGCCGGCCATCCAGGGAAACCGTCCAAACTCTTTCACGACCATCCCTGTTCGACACAAAAGCGATCGTTTGCCCATCCGGACTGAACATCGGGCGCTGATCAATAAATGGCCCTGTCGTTATCTGACGTAAACCGTTACCTTTTATGTCCATTATGTAAATGTTCCTGACACAGTTTTTTGGCGGTCGTCCATCCCCGTGCATTAATTCAATACGCTCAAGATGTTGCGTATGATTGAAATCGGAAGAAAAGCCAATCATTGCCCCGTCCCATGAAAACACCGGATGCCTCGCACTGACATTTTTCGGGGTCAACGGCCGGGTCTCTCCCGTTTCGAGATCGGATAACCAGATGCGCGGCGGGCCGGATTCATTACCATAGAATACAACCTTAGTGCCTTTCCGATTGACATGGGCCTGGTAATAAATTCCATTCGTGCTTGGAGACAGATTCTGAAGATCGCCATCCGGAAACCTGACGTATACATTCGATAGAAAAGTCGGCCCCACTAAATCGTATAACACCCGTTCACAAAAGCCGCCGCCTTCGTCCTTGGTTTGCACCATGATGCCAAACGCGGATCCGGCGCTCAAGAAAACGGTGATCCAAACAAATCTCATCAAAAAAAAATTACGTATGCCGATCCTCGGTCCGGACTTATTTTTCTGTGCATTCCGCATATTGCATTCCCCAGAGCATTTGTATCTTTCCGGCAGGCCTGTCAATTGAACCTTTTTAAGAATTCAACTAATTAGATTCTTCCAATGAAGATCCGGAAGAGGCGGCATTCAAGGCGATTTGCCTCCAGAGGGATTCTTCGGTTTGTGTTCTTAACGCATTGATGCTCCGGGGCAGGAGCATCTGGTGCTGGGGGCAGATGGACCTGGGATTCTGATAGGCAGAACTGGCAAAAGCCTGCAGGTATGATCGCAACTTAGCCAAGGGCACCA
>JAGXHH010000091.1 GCA_024636355.1 Desulfobacteraceae bacterium
CATTGAAGCCTGCCAGGTGGTTCTGCAGGTGCATCCGGAAACAGGATTTCCGGAGCTGAAATGCTCCGGCCTCATTGAAGCTCTTTGCCGTACGATCTTACCGGGCAGTCATTTAGACATTTCCGGAGCTGAAATGCTCCGGCCTCATTGAAGCTTTGTACGGGATGAAGGCGATAGGGTTCTTATCGCCATTTCCGGAGCTGAAATGCTCCGGCCTCATTGAAGCAAAGCATCATCGCCGGCATGAAGAAAACGAAACCGGTATTTCCGGAGCTGAAATGCTCCGGCCTCATTGAAGCAAAGATGGAATAAGCCGTTGGATTTATAACCCACATAATTTCCGGAGCTGAAATGCTCCGGCCTCATTGAAGCCTACACTGTCGATGATTGCCTGGTAATAGGCTTTTTCATTTCCGGAGCTGAAATGCTCCGGCCTCATTGAAGCAAGCAGTCACATTAAAACCGGCTTCGCTGAAGACCTATTTCCGGAGCTGAAATGCTCCGGCCTCATTGAAGCGGATTGTAGACGGATACCGTGCTGCGCGTGACCGTATTTCCGGAGCTGAAATGCTCCGGCCTCATTGAAGCGCAACATGTTGGAGACGAACACTAAACAAGGGGTTGCATTTCCGGAGCTGAAATGCTTCGGCCTCATTGAAGCAAATTTATGCGCTCGCGTTAAAGCCTCCGTCCTCTCCGATTTCCGGAGCTGAAATGCTCCGGCTTCATTGAAGCTCATTACCGACGGGGTGGAAACGTTTATCGATGAGATTTCCGGAGCTGAAATGCTCAGGCCTCATTGAAGCGAGTCATTTCTCCGTCTACACCTCTTGATGGAACTCAGAAGATATCCACTCATAATTCAATGATTATTTATGGAAATTCCATACGGTCAATTTTTCTTTACTCTGCAATCTTTACTTGAACGAATAGGCATAAAACTGTAGTTTCGCACATGGTGCCACTCTTAAAAGAAATGTCAGAGATGAAAGACCGTTGGCAATCTTGGCATGCCTGTTTATCACATGTGCTCGCCTTTGAAAGTTCAAGTGAGATGAAGTGGACAGGTGGGGTAAGGCTGGCGGAATTTCGATTGTCAAAATACCCCTTAAAAACAGATGTATGGCATGTGGTTTAACCGCGAACGATTCGAGGAGAGACAAGAATGCCGGGCTTAAAACTTACGGCCCGCAGCAGCTTTCACTCTTTGAACGCTGGATATGAAATAGCGAGGGATGCGATGAAAATTGAAGCGATTCGACTGAAAAATTTTAAGTCCTTTCAAGACGCGGAATTGTCGGATCTGCCGAATTTCTGTGTCATTGTGGGCGCAAACGGCACAGGGAAATCCACAATCTTTCAAATCTTCGGGTTTCTGCGCGATGCCATGACCAGCAATGTCAATGCCGCTCTGGCCCGGCTGGGGGGAAGCCGGGGTTTCAAGGAAGTGCGAAGCCGGAATTCGAAAGGACCGATCGAAATCGAACTGAAGTTTCGCGCCCGGCACGACAGCCCGTTAACCACGTATTTCCTGCAGATCAGCGAAAATAAGGGGAAGGCGCTTGTCGAGCGGGAGATCCTTAAATACCGGCGGGGCAGCAGCGGCCAGCCCTGGCATTTTCTCGATTTTTCCAGGGGTAAAGGCACGGCGGTCACCAACGAAATGGATGGAGTGACAGACGTAAAGGATCTGAATCGTGAGGAGCAGGTCCTGAAATCACCGGACATTCTCGCCATAAAGGGCTTGGCCCAGTTTGAAAGGTTTCCGGCCGTAATGGCACTCGGCAACCTCATTGAAAACTGGTATATCTCGGATTTTCACATCAGCAAGGCCCGTCCGGAGCAGGAAAGCGGATACGCCGAGCATCTTTCCCGCGAGGGAGAAAACCTATCCCTGGTGATTGAATACCTCCATAAAAATGAAAAGGAAACGTTTGACAAAATTCTTTCCCTCCTGAAGATGCGCGTGCCCGGAGTAACCCACGTCGAATCCAAGACCACTGAAGAGGGACGCGTTCTGCTTAAATTTCAGGACGGCGCGTTCGAAGATCCATTTCTTGCCCGTTATGTATCGGACGGCACGATCAAGATGCTCGCCTACCTCACGCTGCTTTACGATCCCAATCCCTATCCGTTGCTTTGCGTTGAGGAACCGGAAAACCAGTTGTATCCCAAACTCCTCTGGGAACTGGCCGAAGAATTCCGTGCCTACGCCAATCGCGGGGGACAGGTATTTGTCTCGACCCACTCTCCGGATTTTCTGAATGCGACAAGGCTCGATGAAGTGTTCTGGCTGGTGAAAAAAAGCGGTTATACCCAGGTTCGTCGTGCAAAAGACGATGAGCAGCTTGCCGCCTTCATGGCTGAAGGAGACCAGATGGGATATCTTTGGAAACACGGATTTTTCCCGGGGGCTGATCCCCTATGAAGCGATTAGCGCTTTAATCGTAGGTCGGGATTCATATCCCGACATGGTTTAAATCCTTATAAGTTTTGCAGTTGCCGGCTTGTTCCCTAATTCGATTTCAAGCGGGTTTCCAACCCTTCGACCCGGAAGCCTTTTTGCTTGTACGCTTGCTCGTCTTTTGCCCAAAACGGTTTTTTCCAATATCCCGGGTGGTCCGGTGGTAAGCCAGGCTGCGTAAACTTCGCCGTGGCTGAGCGTCGGGATGTGAATCCCGACCTACAAAACCACGCCGTTTTTCGTAAACGCCACGGGTGCGAATCCGGGCATCCTTCCTATTTACGTGTGGAGCAGGGCTTCGCTTTCAGGCAGGAAGTGGACCAGTCCTTCCAGAACGCCGGCTGCGTAGTTGCCGTTCATGCCGAGAAAGCCGCCCCGGGCCAGGTAGAGCTTCGATTCGACACCGTTTTTGATCGTTGCCGCCCGGGCCTCCCGGCGGACATCTTCCGCCGCATTTCTCACCAGCACCGCCTGCAGCCCGCTGGTAAGCGCCGGCAGGTCGTTGCCGCTGTCCCCGGAAAAGACGACCCGGGATTCCGGAATCCCGAACTCCTCGATTAAAAAACGGATGGCGTGCACCTTGGTCGCCCGCTCCGGCAGGATATCGACAAGGCCGACACCCTCCTGCTCATCGACGCTGGTGATAATGCTTGCACGGATACCTTTTTCCGTCAGGCGCTTTTGCATGGTTTCGGCAAGCGTTTTTTGGTCGACACTCACATCCACATAGTAGCTGATTTTGTAGGCGTTCTGCTTGTCCGGCTCCTGGGGGCGCAATTGTTCCAGATCGGTGAACATGGTTGCCAGATCGTCATGGCGCAATCCCTGCCAGTCTCGGGAAATCCGGTCCTGCCAGTCATGCCGGGGAGAAAATTCCATATGTGCCGGAGTTCCGGAAAGTTTGTAAATGCTGGTCCCCACATCCCCGATGGCGTAATCGGGGATCGGCAGATCATAGTCGGCAATCGCCTCGGCAATCAGCTTCTCGTCCCGGCCGGTGACATAAATGAGACGGAACCCAGGCTGTCGGGCCAGGTGACGCAGCAGGGGACGGGCCTCTGCCGATTCTTCCTCGCGCCCGTTGGGAATCAGGGTCCGGTCCAAGTCGCTGCACAGCAGAATTTCCGGTATGTCATTCATCGCTTGCGCTCCTGTTGCAAGTTACAAGTGTCAATTATTTCAGGCTTCCAAAAGATAACGTCAATTGTGAAGGGTGACGTGTCAATTGTAAACAGTCAATTACTGAACCTTTCCGGATGACCCGAAAAAAGGATTTGACAACAAGGGGAGCAAACCCTAACTTACTCTGAGCATTTGCTCAAAACCCTGTATGTTTTTAAACAAAGCGGCAGATCCCTGCAATTCTTTCGCTTCCAACCCGTAAAAGCGCACACATTTACGATTCATCATATTAACTAACAAAGGAGAGAATAGAATGAATACCGTTATTGCAGTCCCCTCATCCGCTCCCGGCGGCCTCGAAGCGCCGCTCGGCGCCCATTTCTGCCATTGTGACATGTTTACCCTGGTCACTGTTGAAAATGCTAAAATCAAAGAGGTCCAGGTTGTTCCGAATATTCCTCATGAGCAGGGCGGCTGCCTGGCTCCGGTGCAGTACCTGGCCGATAAAGGCGCAAAAAAAATAATTGCCGGCGGCATGGGGATGCGGCCGCTCATGGGCTTCGCTCAGGTCGGAATCGAGGTTTATCACAGCAACGGACATACGACCGTCGGGGGTGCCGTCAAAGCCATGCTCAAAGGCGAACTCCCCCAGTTTTCCCAGAACCAGACATGCGGGGGCGGCGGCGGCTGCAACCACTAAATTCATTGTAAACCCCTTTTTACTCAACCGGTCCGGAAGTTTTTCGGACCGGTTTTTTTTGCCGCTTCTTCTCCTTTACTAAAAACCCCCAAGCCATTCCACCAAAACCAACACCCTTCCCCTTGCGGCCCATAACCTACATCCTTTCCATGCACAGTTTTTTTGACATCCGCAGTGGTTTCGTTACATTTTACGACAGTGTTTGACGACGGAGTAGATACTGACGAAGACAAGATATAACTATTCAGCTGAACCCAAGTCAGATTTCCGGTACATAGCCGATGCGCTTCCTTCGTCAGCACATCCTATAACCAAGGCTTCGATGTCACCGTTTTTTCGTGAACGTGAACGTACACGTGCTCGTGCACGTGCACGGATCGGCTTTTCGCAAAACCTGAGAATTATTCGCTGAATAGTTACGGACAACAATAAAGGATTAAGGGCCATTGTCGGGATGTGAATCCCGACCTACGATTTGAGCACGGATCGCAATGTCTGGGGGGAGGGATGTGGGTTCCGGCGCCTCTGTCCTGTCCATCAGTTTTCGGATAAAATCTTCGACGGCCGCAAAAATCCGGGCCGAGCCCGGGCCGTTGATGATGCCGTGGCGCTCGGTATTGACCAGCAGGTATTCCTTGTCGACCGATACGATTTTTTTGAAGATCTTCAGCGAGCCGCCGTGGTGGACGACCGGGTCGGCGTACGACTGGATGATCAGGGCCGGGATGGAAATCTTCCGGAGCCGCGGTTCGAGTTCATCCATCAGCCTTCCCATTTCCAGGACGCCGGACAGGGGATTTCGGGAATAATTGATATGCGGGTTTTCGGGATGGTTTTCGACGAACTGCCGGCCGGCGGCCTCGAAATTGATTTTTTTCATCAGCCGGTTCCAGAAATTCACCGCAGGTACGAACCGGGCGGTGAAATCATTTAATTTCATGGGGGGCGCTATGGCAAAGACCCCGATCGGATCATCGACCCGGGTGCACAAGTCGAGCGCCAGGCCGGCGCCGAAGGAAAAACCGCCGATCACGACCCGGCGGCAGGCGATTTTCAGGATCGCGTACCCCTCCTCCACGGATTCGATCCATTCCGGATGCCGCCGGGTGGCCAGGTCTTCAGGCGACGTACCGTGCCCCCTGAGCCGTGGGGAGTAGACCCAGCAGCCGATCGCGGCCAGGTGTTCGGCCAGGGCCCGCACCTCCAGCGGGGCGGCCATGTACCCGTGGACCAGTAAAATCCCCAGATCCGGAGCGCCCCCCTTGAGCAGGAAGGGTGATCCGACCTCCTGCCCCTTCGACTCCCCGGAAACGGCAAACCGGGCGTAGTCTCTTTGAAAAGAAAAGTTTGCGGAATCGACCAGGTGCCGGCGGAGGTTGTAACGGATCCGCAGGTTCGGCTGCCGTGCCAGAGATTTGAGCATCTGCTGGAGCGGGACCAGGGGCTCGATCTCGTTTGCCGCCACCGCCACCGGATTTTCGATGCGTATCTGGTGAAAATCATAAAGTTTATCATCGCCGGAAACCTTGGCGAGAAGATCCCCTACCTGTTCGATCACGCCCTTCTGGCAAGCCAGGTCGAGAAAATTGGAAACCCTGCCAAACCGGTCATCGGTAAGCAGACTGATCTGGTTCCGGGTCAGGCTTTCATGCCGGTGTATCCCCATCTTGTCGAAATTGAAATTTGCGGCCAGGTACGCCCGTTGTTTCAAATCCTGGATATCGATGGTCGAATGCGGCATGTATTTGAGCAGGGTCGCCATGATGTGGTCGTGATTGACCGTCGTCATCTGGTATATGGCGGACATGTACCGCTCCATGATTCTGCGGGCGGTTTTGCCCAGCATCGGCCGGGACGGGATCGGATCATCGAAATCGATCGGCGACCGATTTTCAATATCGGCTGTAATGACCCGGCTCTTCAGGTACCGGGAGACCCGGACAGGTTCGCCGAAGCGGATATCGACGTCCACCCCGGAAAACAGCATGCTCCCTTCCGTCATGATTTCTTCCGCCGTCCGGCCGCTCATCTCTCCGAGGAACAGCTCCGCCAGGCGGTTCAGGCTGTTTTCCCTGGCCCGCAACGGATAGTAGGTCAGGTTGACCGGAACGATAAAGGTCTCCTGTTCGAATACCGGCGCAAGGTCTTCGATCCCGAACAGTTCCTTCAGGCGCTGCGCCTCCTGCGGTGCCGCCGTGAGCATGGTCCGCAGCCGTTCCCGATAGAATTCGGTCCGCGGGGCCACGGTGGCCGCCCCGGTATGCGGCGGATGCACCCCTTCGCCGGATACGATCATGAACCGCTCCCCTTTTTTCCCGGCCGCATCATAGACTTTTCTGTTCTTGACCATCCGCCCTTCCGGGAAGATGATCCAGGCCGCCTCGCCGGTCAGCAGGGTTTTGACCATCAGCCGGTCCCGGTCCGGATTTTTTGTGGACAGGGTTCCCAGCCGGTCGAGCAGCGCCCCCGCGCCGCCGGAAAACAGGGCACTGTCGGCCAGGCTCCATATCGTCCGGCCGGTCAACCGGTTGATGTAGTACGGGAGAAAAATGGTTTCCATCCGGGTGAAATGATTGACGACAAAAATCAGTGCGCCCCCGGGGATGTTTTCTTTCCCGTGGATCCGGAAATTGGCCCGGGTCAGGCTCGACAGGGCTTTGACCGCGTATCCGGCGGTTCGATATGCATAGGAGTTCATGGATGCATCTCTTGCAGGGATAATTAAACAGCTTCAGGCGGATCGGTGGAAAAAAGGATGCGGCAACTATCCGGAGCGGGGCTGCCGTTTTTCCATCAACGAATACGCTTCCTTGCGATGGCAGATGCCGAAGATAAGGATTTCATCTCCCTGCACCCTGAATACGACACGATAATCTCCGACCCTGAGTTTCCAGTAACCCTTGAGCGTCTTTCGCAACGGTTCGGCATATTCTTGAGGGGCAACCATGAGACGGGTTTCTATTGCAGTCCTGATCCGCTGCCGGACATCACCGTTGAGCTTCGGGATATCCCGCTTTTTGACATCGGGATGATAGACGACTGAAAACGACACCCTACCCCCAGACCTCTTCATGGCTCAACGCGTTTGGACGGTCAAAATCATTTTCCCGTTCCTGGGCGAAATCGGCCAGCGCCCGGTCTTCGCGGAGTTCCAGAGCCTCCTTTACAAGATCGCGCATCAACATGGACAACGAGACCCCTTCGTCTTCTGCAAGATCATGAAGGGCGCTATAGAGGGGTTTTTCCAGTACAACATTGATTCTGGGATTTTTTGTGGGCATGGCGAACCTCCTTTTTTGTTCAAAGTGTTACACTTATGCCCCACCGTGTCAAGATGAAATCCGGGTACCTATTCAGCGAATACCAACGCATGAATTTCCGAAAGTGTGTTGTAGAAGGCGGGTTTCAAACCCGGCTTTCTTCGTTTCCATGCGACCAGGGCGGACACGCAGGTCCGCCCCTACATAC
>JAGXHH010000092.1 GCA_024636355.1 Desulfobacteraceae bacterium
AGAATGAACTGCAGGATATCGAGAGTCTTTCCGGCAGCCATAACATCCGCACAAGGACCGTACCCCCAGATCATCTGCCAGTATGACGATTCGTCGTGAAGCAGCAAATCGATGTGGGTCAGCAGGTTCCCGGGCTCATACCCGACCGGCCGGATGAAGCCCCTGCCGATCTCTTCAGGTTGGTCTGCTTTTTTACAAATCCGATTGTATGCCTGGATTCGTTTCGGCGGCGGCGGGCATGCCCTCTTCAGTACCCTCAATACGGCTCCTTGGAAAATAAATGGTAAACGTCGTCCCCTTTCCCTTCCTGCTCTCCACATATATTGAACCGTTGTTTTGCTTGACGATGCCGTAAACAGTGGCGAGCCCGAGACCGGTTCCCTGGCCGACCTCCTTTGTGGTGAAATACGGCTCAAATATTTTCTTCATGGTATCTTCGTCCATACCGGAACCGGTATCCGCAAACTCCAAGTGCACATAATTGCCCGGCGGCAAATCCGGCGTGGCATTTGATTCGGATATATGCCTGTTCCCGGTTGCAATGATCACTTGCCCTCTGTTGTGAATGGCATCTCTGGCATTTATCGACAGGTTGGAAAGGATCTGATCCACCTGATGCGGATCGATGCGGACCGGCCAGAGGTCATCACCGAGATGGAAGCGTATTTCGATGTTTTCCCCGATGATTGGTTTCAGCAGATTTATCTGCGCCTCAATGTTCTGGTTGAGGTTTATTACTTTCGGCTGAACCATCTGTTTGCGGGAATATGCCAGCAACTGGTTCGTCATTTTCGCCGAACGGTGCGCCGCCTTCTGGATTTCCTTAACGTATTTGCTCAACGCATTTTCTTTCTCCAGGCGTGAATCGAGTATTTCGGCATAACCGATGATCACATTGAGCATATTGTTGAACTCATGGGCTATTCCGCCGGCCAAACGCCCGACCGATTCCATCTTCTGGGCATGGCGCAGCTGCTCTTCGATCTGCTTGCGCTCGGTTATATCCTGCACGACCGCGACTGCACCGGTGATGCCGTCCCCTTCCGACCGGAGAGGCGCTGCAGAAATGTTAAAATAGAAGTTCTGTCCGTTTTCGGCCGTGTACCTGAATTCGATGCCGGGACTTACCGTTTCACCATGCAAAGCGCGCGAATCGGGCCATTGATCAGGTGGAAGCGGATGGCCATCATCGTCAAAAACTTCCCATTGACCAATCCTGTCCGGGTCCCGCGATGTTGGCATCATGGATTGCTGTATATAGCTCTGCATGAGTGGATTGGTCAGAACAAACTCTCCGGTCGGGTTCAAAACGCCGACACCGGCCGGAAGTTGTTCCAGAATGGCGGATAACCTTATGGCCATTCGCCGAATTTCTCTGTACAGAATTGAATTCACATGGGAATAAATGCCGTGAACCAGACCGAACACCATTCCGATTAAAGTAAAATATACCGTCATGGCCATATGCTCGTAGGAAAAGGATGCTCCGAAAGCCCTGGTGAGCTGGGCAATACCCAGGTGAAAGAAATCATGGGCAATCATGGACAGCGGGTGCAACACCAGAATGCCGATTACTCCCCCTGCCAGGACGTGATCAACCAATCGCTTCCATAATGAAGGGGCATAGCTTTCACAACCAGGGCACAAGCCAAGTAATCGGTTGAGCAGATTTCCCCTGCCGTAATCCCCATTCAAAAGAGACTTTCTTTTTTTTTTGATTAACTTCATCTTCATTGACCTATAACTTTATATAAATTTAAACTTTGCGAACTGCACAGATGAATATCTGAATACAAAACCAATCGTGATCGACAGCCCTGTCCTGAATCATGCATGCAAATAGACGGGTTCTACAACAATGAATTCCATTACATTGTTCCCCATGCAAAGAATGTATGGAAATCTTATGAGCATCAATCGTGCCATACTGGCACAGCTATGACCTTTTTTGAAAGGGCTCCCATGCATGCCGCAGCCAGGATCTTTTGCCATGGTCACCCCCTTCCTTCTTCACTTGACCGTTTCCCTTTACCGTTGCAATAAATTCCCCAGGCCGGATTGCCGGATTTGAATTTAGTCGTATTTTACTTTGTGAAGGCAAAATCAGTACAGAAGGAACTGCGTGATGACAGAAAGATTCCCATTTCCGCTTATGACAGCCGAGGAAGGCGCGGCAATTATTCAAAACGGCGACACCGTCGCGTTCAGCGGGTTTACGCCGGCGGGAGCGGCCAAGGCGGTTCCGTGCGCACTGGCGGACAGGGCCCGGGAAGAACACGCAAAAGACCGGGAGTTTCGAATCCGGGTCCTGACCGGCGCGTCAAGCGGGCCGTGCCTCGATGAAGGCCTGGCACGCGCCCGTGCCATTTCCTGGCGCGCACCTTATCAGTCCAGCCCCACTCTTCGCGATCAGATCAACCGGCAGGAGGTGCAATATGTGGACATGCACCTCTCCCATGTTCCCCAGACCGTCGGGTATGGATTTTTCGGCCGGATCAAACTGGCCGTGGTGGAAGCAAGCGAAATCACGGCTGATGGCCGTGTGTTCCTGACCACTTCCATCGGCGCATCGCCGGCCTATCTGCGGCATGCCGAAAAGGTCATCATCGAAATCAACTACAACCATTTACCGCGGCTAAGGGAGATGCACGATATTTACATTGTGCAGCCCCCGCCCCACCGCAACCCGATCCGGATTTTCGAGACCTTGAGCCGCATCGGCGTCCCCTACGCAATGGTGGATCCCAAAAAAGTGATCGGAATCGTGGAAACCGGCGAGCCGGACAACGTGGGGGCGTTTGCCCAACCGGGTGAGGTCAGCCGCCGCATTGCCGGTCATGTGGTGAATTTTTTCCTGGAGGAAATGAAAGCCGGCCGGATTCCGTCTGAATTTCCGCCGCTGCAGGCCGGCGTCGGCAACGTGGCCAACGGCGTCATGGCCGGGCTTGGAGAACATCCGGATATCCCCCCATTTTACATGTACTCCGAAGTTTTTCAGGACGCCATGGTCGACCTGATGACAGAAGAAAAACTCTTGGGCGTGAGCGCCACCAGCCTGACCGTGACCGAGGAAAGATTAGCTGAGATCAAGGAAAATTTCGATTTTTTCGCCCCCCGGATCGTTCTCAGGCCCCAGGAGATATCCAACAACCCGGGTATTATCCGCCGCCTGGGGGTGATCGGCCTCAATACCGCCCTGGAGTTCGATATCTACGGCAATGTCAACTCATCCCACCTTTACGGCACGGACATCGTCAACGGGGTGGGCGGCAGCGGCGAATTCACCCGAAACGGCTACCTTTCGATTTTCATGGCTCCGTCGACCGCCAAAGGCGGCAAGGTGTCGGCGGTAGTTCCCATGTGCCCGCACATCGACAACAATGAACACTCGGTGCAGGTCGTGGTGACGGAAGAAGGACTGGCTGATTTGCGGGGGCTTGGCCCCATGCAGCGGGCCCGGGCGATCATCGAAAACTGCGCACACCCCGTGTACCGGGACTATCTCCGAAAATACGTCCGGGACGCCCGCCCCGGCCACATCCGGCACGATCTGGCGCGGAGTTTCGAACTCCACCGCAATCTTCTGGAACACGGCGCCATGCTGCCGGATTCGGCGGCGCATCAGGGATCAAGGGATTAAGTTTACAGTTCAGGCGTTCAAATTCAGTCAGAATGGCAAGATAAATTCAGCAGCAAATTCAAGTCCGGCACACATATTGTGTATATTTTATAATATCCAATTAAAGGTTTTCTTCACGCGGGACCGATTGAAACGCCTTCAGGACTTGAGACGAGGGGTAAGAATGACCGGAAACCAGAAAAAAATTATAATAGCTGCTTTAACTATCCTCATAAGCATCTGGCATTATGGAACGCAGATCCATCATCCGTTTCTGCATATACTGCATCGCGAACTCTACCTCATTCCCATCGGCCTGGCTGCTTTCTGGTACGGTTCCAGGGGCGGACTGCTGACAGCCGTGATCGCCATCATTGTCTTTCTGCCCAGAACCATGGTGCCCAGCCATGTCCAGGGCACCTATCATTTAAATAACCTTCTTATAATCCCGACGTTTCTGCTGCTCGGATATTTCGTGGGAAAATACCAGGACGTCCGGAAGCACCAGTTTACGACGCTTTGGACAGACCACGAGCAAAAGGTTGAACAGGTCGGCAGGAAAAACGTTTTGCTCTGCATAGACAATTCCGAAAATGCATTTAAGGCCGCCCGGTATGTTGCGGACCATTTTTCCGCTAACAAACAGATGGTGGTCACCATAATGGGATTCATCCGTGAACCTTCCCAGGAGCTTTTTTCGGATTCCGAAGAATATACAAAAGCAAGGGCGGACATCGAGGAAAACATTGCCAATCAGGTCGATTATTCGAAAGAGGCACTTTTAAACAGCGGGTTTCCGCCGGATGCGGTTAAAACAGCTGTCGTAAAGCTTCAAAAAGAAAGCATTGCCTGGAAGATTCTGGAAGAACAGAAGCAGAACCAGTTTGGCACCATTGTCATAGGAGGGGCCAGGATGTCGAAAACCGAGGAATTCGTCCTCGGCAACAAGGCGGTAAAACTCGTAAGAGAAGCCGATTGCCCCGTTCTCACCGTTTATTAGCTATTCGCCTTCTGAAGGGTACTTGATTGCCGTCCCTTCTCCCCGAAGCATTCAGTCAACCGCGCATTTTTTATGCACCAGACGGCATCGGGTGCGAACTTTTTTTTATTTTTCATTCGGGCACTACCTATTTTTTAAGCCTGAAAAGCTGGAGCCCGGAAGCTCCCGCAGCTATGAGCAGCAGCAGCCGCATTAGCCAGAGTGGGAGATATCACTTGAACGAAGTAAATTAAGCCTTGACGGAACCCGTCCGGACGCGTTAATCCGCCATTCTCGGTCAGCCGGGGCATAATCTATTGCGGCTTCCCGTTAATCTGGTGTAAGTTCTCAACCAGTTATTAAGAAATCATCCCGATGTGAGCCAAAGAAAATACACAACGCCTGTAAAAGGCAGCAATTCCCGGTGAACGTCGAAAGGCTCTGTAGGAGCGGGCCATGCCCGCGATGGCGGATGCATTTTCGCGGGCATGGCCCGCTCCTACGTGGTCACCCGTTAATCCCAGACACATTTCACCAGGAATTGCTACCCTGTAAAAGGCAAAGAAGAGACCATGCCCTTTATTGATGTTTTTGATGACTTCATGGATTCGATTCGCGAATCTTTAGTGGTACTCGATTCTGACTTGAAGGTGGTAAAAGCCAATCTTTCCTTTTACCGGACGTTTGCCGTCAAGCCGGATAAGACCGAGGGCGTTTTGATATACGATCTTGGCAACCGGCAATGGAACATCCCCAAACTGCGGGATCTGCTCGAAAACATTCTTCCTGAAAGTTCCGAATTCCATGATTTTGAATTGGAACATGATTTTGAGACCATCGGCCGAAAGGTCATGCATCTAAACGCCAGACGGGTTTATTCAAATTCAAAGGAAACCGCTGATCCTTTTGGCCATAGAGGATGTGACGGAGCGGGAATATTATAAACGAAATCTCGAGGAAATCGTTCACGAGCGGACAGCCGAACTTGTCGCCGCACGGGAAGAAGCGGAAAAAAAGAAACAAACCGCTGAAAACTCCCTGGTGGAAATAAAAACCTTAAAAGACCAACTGGAAGCGGAAAGAGCCTATCTGCAGGAAGAAATTAAACTCGAATACAACCATGAGCAAATTATCGGGCACAGTGACGGGCTCAAATATGTGCTCTATAAGGTGGAACAAATCGCGGGCGGAGACACCATCGTACTGGTTCTTGGTGAGACCGGAACCGGCAAGGAGCTGGTTGCGCGCGCCATACACAACTTGAGCCCGCGCAAAAACCGGGCGCTGGTAAAAGTAAACTGCGCCGCATTGCCCTCAAACCTGATCGAAAGCGAATTGTTCGGTCACGAGAAAGGCGCTTTCAGCGGCTCTCATTCCAGGCGACTTGGCCGATTTGAGGTCGCAAACGGCGCAACACTTTTTCTGGATGAAATCGGCGGATTGCCGATTGAATTGCAGGCAAAGCTGCTCCTGTCTCTTATACACATCTCCGAG
>JAGXHH010000093.1 GCA_024636355.1 Desulfobacteraceae bacterium
CCCTGGAGCAGGTGCCCCAGGCAGGCAGTCTGCCCGATCCCCAACTTACCTTAAACTTCCTGCTGGAGCCGATGGCGCGGTATCCGGGGGAGCAGGTGGGCGATATTGCCTTGATGCAGATGTTTCCCTGGTTCGGCAGCCTCAAGGCCGCAGAAGAGGAGGCGTCCCTGATGGCCAAAGCACGGTTTGAAGCCTTTCAAGAAGCCAAGCTCAACCTCTATGACGATGTCCGGCAAACATGGTTGGACCTGTATCGGATCGAAAGAGACGTAATACTTCTCGAGGAGGATATCAAAATTCTTCGCGAACTGGAAGAATTGGCAATGACGCGTTTCCAGATCGGTTCCACCGGCGGCTCCGGCATGGGCATGGCGAAAAAAAATTCCGCGTCGGGTGGAGGATCGTCCGGATCGGGCATGGGGGGAATGCAGGGTGGCAAGAGCAACGGCGCAACTCTTAAAACCCCCGGCAAACCTCGCCGGCAACCAGCCGGTCCGAATACGGACAGCACAAGCGGCATGGTTGATGTACTGCGGGTGCACTTGCAAATCCAGGAACTGGAAAACGACCTGCAGATCCTTGAAAAAAACAGGAAGCCGCTGCAGGTCGGATTCAACCGGCTGCTGAATCGGCCGGATGAAATCCGGATCGACATCGCAGATAATCTACGTGAAATTTCGCTGCCCGATTCGATTGAAACGATCAAGGATGCCATCAGGCTTCATCATCCGATGATCAAGATGTACGAATGGGAAGCCCAGGCCGGAGAGTCCGGAAAAACAATGGCAAAATTGAGGGGACGGCCGACAATAGGCCTGGGGCTCAACTATTCAATTTTTCAGCCCAGGGATGTGGGGCCGGATGAAATGGGTCCCATGGACAACGGAAAGGATATGATCATGCCAATGGTGACCATCACCCTTCCCATTTATCGCAAAAAAAACGACGCGATGCTCAAGCAGGCCCGGCACCGGCAGGCCGAAAACCTGTTGAAGAAGGAGGCGGCTGAAAACGAGCTTTTTTCCGATCTCGAATCCCTTATCTGGGACTATGAATCTGCTGCCAGCCGAATCAAGCTTTATACGTCCCAGATCGAAACAACCCGGACCCTGATGGAGCTGCTGACCACCGCTTACATGGTGGCAGGATCCGACTTTGAGGAACTGCTCCGAACGCAGCAGATACTTCTCAATTACGAACGATCCCTGATCAGGTCCGTTACCGATCAGCATAAAACGGTCTCCGGCATCACCCGCCTGATGAGCCGCGATCTACGAACGGATCATTGAACTCGCTTCCTTTGATAACATCATAAAAAATGGAACAGATTAATATGAAACCGAAAAAAGCGATTACCTGGGCAGCTGCAACACTATTCATCGGCATTGGTATCGGGTGGTTCGTCAACTCCGCCATGCAGCCGGCCCGGCACTCAGACGGAATATCCGGCCATTCCACAGCCGCTGAATCAGTACACCAGGAATACACCTGCTCTATGCATCCTCAAATCCGGCAACAGGGACCTGGAAAATGTCCCCTGTGTGGGATGGATTTGATTCCGATCACCAAAACTTCGAGTGTCGGGGAGGATAACCCATATGTTCTGGAAATGACGCCGGAAGCGATTGCACTGGCCGATATTCAAACATCGACCGTAAAGATCGCAACACCTGAAAAGGAACTGCACCTTTCCGGCAAAGTCCAGGCAGATGAAAGCTCTCTTTCCGCTCTGACCTCTAAATTTCCGGGGCGCGTGGAAGAATTATTCATTAACTTCACCGGCCAGGAAGTGCGGCAGGGAGATAAGATCGCCACCATCTATTCTCCCGGGCTCGTCATCGCCCAGAAGGAACTGTTGATGGCGGCGAAACTGAAAGGGAGCAACCCCTCGCTCTATAAGGCCGCTGTTGAAAAACTGCGCCTGTGGAAAATCTCCGATACCCAGATTCGGGAAATCGAGGCCGCCAAAAAAATAATCACGGACTTTGACGTATTTGCCTATACCTCCGGGGTGGTGACAAATCGCCTGGTCTCTTTAGGCGATTACGTCTCCACCGGCGCAGTGATGTTTGAAGTGGCCGACCTGAGTTCGGTCTGGATTATGCTGGATGCCTATGAAAGTGATCTTCCCTGGATAAAGATGGGCTCCCGGGTCACGTACACATCTGCTGCTGTTCCGGGGGAAAAATTCGAGGCCAGGGTCGTTTATATCGACCCTGTTCTCGACCCGTCGACCCGGTCGGTGAAAGTACGCGCCGAGGCCACCAACGAAAATTCACTGCTGAAACCGGAATTACTGGTGAACGCGGTCATCAAAACCCCGGTGGATTATACAGGCGATGCACTTGCCGTTGATCGGAGCTCGGTTTTGTGGACCGGTAAGCGCTCCGTTGTTTATGTCAAAGTACCGGACAGCCGGATGCCTTCCTTTGAAATGCGGGAAGTTACGCTGGGTCCTCGCCTTGGAAGCCTGTACCTGATTGAAAGCGGCCTGTCTGAAGGTGAAGAAATCGTTACCAATGGCATTTTTGCGGTTGACGGAGCCGCCCAACTGAGCGGCAACTTCAGCATGATGAACCCGCCTGCCCAAAGACCCGCCGCTATCCCCGAAGCCTTTGTCCGGCAACTCGATGGGGTTACCGAAGCCTATTTGAAACTGGCGGAACGTCTTGTTGCTACCGACTATGAAGCTGCCATGGCCGATTTAATAAAGATGGATGCGGCCTTGGACAACGTGGATATGGCCCTGGTAAAAGGAACGTTTCATAATGAATGGATGACTCATGGCGCCGAACTGAA
Organism: Desulfobacteraceae bacterium; assembly: GCA_024636355.1. Classification (GTDB taxonomy): domain Bacteria; phylum Desulfobacterota; class Desulfobacteria; order Desulfobacterales; family Desulfosalsimonadaceae; genus JAGXHH01. The sequence goes on from JAGXHH010000093.1 coordinate 2,800, forward strand.
AGCCGCCCTGGGCAAAGGGATGGAAGCCGACGACATCGCTGCGCTGAGGGCCTCGTTCAGCGATATCAGCAATCGTTTTATATCCATACAGGAAACATTCGGACCGGCCAGGGAGCCGCTCTATATCGCTTTTTGCCCTATGGCATCAGGCGGCAATGGGGCCGTCTGGATATCCGATAAGCCGAAGATTTTAAATCCTTATTTTGGGGAACTGATGTTGACGTGCGGCGAATCAAAAGGAAAAATCCGGTACATCGGAATCGAAAAGCCGGAACCGCCCCTGACCACCCAACCGCAAGTTCACCAGCACTAACCCGGGCTCCCGGCTCGCCTCGCGCATCTGCCGGATTTCATCAAGGGCATCGCGGAGACTTGCCATTATCGTGTGCATTTTTTTTACACCCGTTTCCTTGCCCGAAGATTTCTATCGTCGCATCAGGGATTGATACCCAGTTTCTTCAGCTTCAACTGGAGGGTCCGCCGGCTGATCCCCAGGATTTCGGCCGTTTTTGTCCGGTTGCCACCGGTTTCATCAAGGGTGCGGCGAATCATCTGAGTTTCAACATCCCTTAGCGACTGGCCGGCCGAAAAATCAACGGTCGTTGCCTCTTCCCCGCTGTCGAGCGCCCGGATGGCATCCGGCAACTGTTCCGGGGTGATTATCTCCTCACGGCAGAGAATCACGGCGCGTTCCACGGCATTTTCGAGTTCCCGCACATTTCCCGGCCAGTTGTAGCGCGTCAGCAGATCAGCGGCTCGGGGGGTGAATCCCTTGATCACCTTTCGATTTTTCTCCGAATACCGCTTCAGGAATAAATCGGTCAGCAGACGAATATCCTCCTTTCGGTCCCGCAGCGGCGGCATTTCCACCGAAACCACGTTGAGGCGGTAATAAAGATCCTCCCGAAAAGTTCCCGCTTCGATTTCCTGTTCAAGATTGCGGTTGGTGGCGGCAATCACCCGAATATCGACTTTGGTGCTCTGGGTGCCGCCCAGGGGTTCGAACTCCTGTTCCTGGAGCACCCTCAGGATCTTGGCCTGGGTAGCGGCAGACATCTCGGCGATTTCATCGAGAAAGATCGTGCCGGTGTGCGCCTGGGCGAACCGGCCTTTCTTGCGTGCGTTTGCCCCCGTAAATGCGCCTTTCTCATGGCCGAACAGCTCACTTTCCAGCAGGGTTTCGGGAAGCGCCGCACAATTGACCTTAATAAACGGCCGCTCCTTGCGCCCGCTGTTTTCATGAATGGCGTTGGCCACCAGTTCCTTTCCGGTGCCGGATTCTCCACGGATCATGACCGTGGCATCCGAAGGCGCCACAAGGCTGATGGTTTCAAACAGCTTGCCCATTGTTTCGCTCCGGCCGATAATGTTCGAAAAATCGAACCGGTCGCTCACGCGTTCTTTCAGGTATTTGTTTTCCTTCTCCAACTCGAAATGCCTTAGCGCCTTTTTGACCAGGATTTTGAGCTCGTCAATATCAAGCGGTTTGGTCAGGTAATCATAAGCGCCGGATTTCAATGCATCGACGGCCGTATCCACGGAAGCATAAGCGGTCATGATAATGATCGGAATACCGGGGCTGATCTCCTTTATCCGCTTTAACGCCACGATCCCCCCCATCCGGTTCATCCGGATGTCCATGAGCACCAGGTCATAAAATTTTTGTTCAACCGCTTCGACCGCCTGGCGGCCGTCGGCCGCCAAACCGGTCCGGTACCCTTCGGCGCCCAGCACCGCTTCGAGCATCTGCCGGTGGGCGGCATCATCATCTACGATCAGGATTTCGGGATTCATGGGCGCACATCCATTTCGCTCGAGTGGGAGCCAATTTTCTATCGATGTTTAAACCACAGAGGGCTCAGAGGACACAGAGGAAAAGGCTTTTTTAAAAAAAACAATGCACGGCTCTGTGATCTCTGTGTAACTAACCCCGAGTTTCTTGTTTTTTAAACAAGTTTTCAGTCAGATTTCCGGTACGTAGCCGATGCGCTTCCTTCGTCAGCACATCCTATAACCAAAGCACCGATGCCACCGGTTTTTCGTGCACGTGCACGGATCTTTCTTTACGCAAAACCCAAGAAGTTCTTCATGGCCTTCATGATCTTCATGTAAAAACGCTTTCTCTGTGTCCTCTGAGCCCTCTGTGGTTAAACAATCTTACTGGAAACCGGGGTACGTCAGCTTTTCACAACCTGTCCGGAATCCGAATGGTAAACCGGCATCCCCTGCCCGTTTCCGGCACGGGGCTTTCCACACGGATGTTTCCCTGATGGTTTTCCACAATTTTCTGTACGATGGCCAACCCCAGGCCGGTGCCTTTTTCCCGGGTGGTAAAAAACGGGTCGAAAATCCGGTTCCGGTTCGTTTCGTCAATCCCCGGTCCGTTGTCTTCCACCTGGAAGATGATCTGACCCTCCTCCGGGGCGGCACGCACGCCGACATCCACACGCCCTCCCTCTTCCACCGCCTGCATGGCATTGAGCATCAGGTTCAACAACACCTGGGTCATGAGGTTCGGATCGATTACCGCCGTTTCCGGACCGTTTTCCGTATGCATCTTTATATCGACCCCGCGGACGGCCGCATCGGCTTCAACCAGGCGCACCGTATGGGCAATCAGATCCACCGGGGCGGATGTTCGGGGCTCGAGTTCAAGGGGACGTGCAAAGTTTAGCAGATCGGTGACCACCCGGTTGATCCGGTCGACTTCCCGGACCATGGTGGCGGCATATTCCTGCTCTTTTTCACGGTCCTGCAGAACCTGCCTCAAAAATTGGGCGAATCCCCGGATGGAACTCAGGGGATTCCGGATTTCATGGGCCACGGCCGCCGCCATTTTTCCGAGGGCGGCGAGCTTTTCAGTACGCCGGACCTTTTCCTCCAGCCGCTTGATCTCACGCAGATCCCGGAGAATCACCACCGCCCCCTCGCACCGGCCGGGCTCCGGCAGAATCGGCGTGACACTGACAGCCACCGGCACCTGCTGACCGTCATGAAGCGCGACGGTAATTTCCCGGTCCATTACCGAATATCCGGTGGCAAGCGTTTCCGAAATGCCGCTGGACTCGAAATCAAGCACCCGGTCCAGATGCATCTCGATTTCTTCGGGCGCCTGAATCCCGAGCAAGGAAAGCCCGAGAAGATTCCAGGAAATGATCCGGCCGTCCGCATCGATGCTCAGCAGTCCGTTGGCCATGCTGTCGACCACCTGTCGCGTATAGTCCTGGGCCTGTTTTAATCTCCGGTTCATGCGGTGATAGCGGCTGATGACGAATATGAAAAAGACCGTGCCCGCCGCCAGGGCAGCCAGTATGGATACCATAATGATGGCGTGATGGAAATCCTCGTGCCGGGCCGCCTCAAACGTCTGCATATTAAGCCCCAGGACCAGAACGATTTGGTTTTTCCCGTCGGCATCATCCGATGGTTCCGGATAAAGAGAAACCTGTTTTGCAATTTCATAAACAAACCTTCCGCCCGCCAACCGGCGCATACGGCTGGCATCGGGGTTCAGCTGATTTACTTCCGGCCGCCATACCCCGAAAGCTCCGGCAGAATAGGTTTCGGAACGGCTCAGTATTTCTCCCCCGTCTGTCGCATAAACATATGCCACAGCCTCATTCTTCCCGGTCCCCCGGATCATCCGGTTTACGAATTGCCGTTTGTCCACATCCCGCCCCAGTGACCGGATGCCGTTTTCGATGACATCGAGAATGGCAGCTCCCCGCTGATGCACAAACCGCAGTGCATTCGCCTGGGCCCGGTCGAGATTCCAGTAGGTGGAAAAGCCGATAAATACCAGCAGCATCAGGATCACGGCCACAATGAACAATGCCGGGAGGTACAACTTCCGGGGCTGAAACGTCTGTTCCGGCGTGGGCAATATATTTTGACAGTTATTCCGGTCAGGTTTCAATTTATTCATTTCCAGTATAAACATCTGTGGTGGAAGTGCAGCAATTCCCGATGAAATGTGTCTGTGATTAACGGGTGACCACGTAGGAGCGGGCCATGCCCGCGAAAATGCATCCGCCATCGCGGGCATGGCCCGCTCCTACAGAGCCTTTCGACGTTCACCGGAAATTGCTGGGGGAAGTGCGCAATTAATTCACAAAAGCAAGTGGCGTCAGGATGTGAGTCCCGACCTGCAAAACCCCTCATCACCTCAACTAATGTAATGCTTCTAAACTATAGCAACTATTATGCCACCCGTCTGCATCTCTTTTATGGCAGCAAATTTCCCGTACATCCCTTCAGAGAACGGCCCGTTGACAGCGCCAAACGGATCGAAGGTGCGAATAAACTTCACACCACGTCAGTACCGTCAGGCTTCCACTGCTCACTTTTTTCGCAGTTCCCGTCGGCAGGACCGTATATACGCCCGGGAAAAGTCATTTTGGCCGCATTGCCATAACATGATAGGTTCTTATATTTCACAAGTTATTGATACAGGCGCTATTTAAGAAACTCGCTGATTCTACCGCAATCCTGCCGATCGGGGGCAACCGCAGCCGATCCGATTCGACAACCGGTTGCATAACTGGCATGTTTTTTGAAAATAACTATCGGCAGTCAAAACAACCAAACACGGGATGGCAGAAATGAAAGCGATATTCTGTGCAGTATTAATCGGGGCATTCAGCATTAGTGGAATACCTGCCGGTGCCGCACCGGCGGATGCCGCGGACTCCTTGACCTGGAATCAGCCCGGGCTCGATCTCCTTATAGAAGAAGGGCTTTCACAGAACCAGTCCATCCGCAGCATGGCCGCCGAAGTCGAGGCATTAAAGCAGCGGATTCCGGCTGCCGGTGCCCTGCCCGATCCGATGATCGGCGTCGGATTGTTAAATATGCCGACCGACACCTTCAGCTTCGAGCAGGAACCGATGACCCAGAAGCAGATCGCCATAGAGCAGCAAATCCCGTGGCTGTCCAAACTGGACCTGGAAACGCGCGATGCGGTCCTGTCGGCCGAGGAACAATCCGCCATGTTAAACGCCCTGCGGCTGTCGATCGCAAGCCAGATCGCCGAGAGCTGGTATGAGCTCGGGCGCGTGGCCTATGAACAGCAGATAAATGATCGTCTCATCGAAATGCTTAAGCGCATCAGCCGGGACATGAAAAGCCGGTACGCGGTCGGAAGGGGTCTGCAGCAGGATATCTACCAGGCCGAAGTCGAACTGAGCCGGCTTCTGGAACGGCAGATCATGCTCAACAACATGCGGCGCACGTTAGACGACCGGTTGAACGCACTGCTGAACCGCAGGATTTTTGAACCGGTATCGCCGCCGGCCGATATCGCCGTCCCGGAAGACATCCCGGATGCGGAAGAATTGACCCGTGCCGCCCTTTCCCGAAATCCCGATATCCTGGCCCAGCGCGTCCGGACGGCCCGGGCGGCCAACGAAATCGAGATGGCGAGAAAAGAATATTATCCGGATTTCAATCTTCGCCTGGCTTACGGTCAGCGTGAAGAAAATGAAGCCGGCAGTGATCTGGCCGATTTCTTCTCGGCAACCGTGATGATCGACATTCCCTTATGGAAAGGAAGAAAACAGGACAAGCTTCTTTCCGCCGCACTTATGGAAAAAGAGGCGGCTGAAAATGCCTACGAAAACCTGGCCCGGCGGCTTCCCTATGAAGTAGATGCCATGGTCACGGAAATCGAGGACCTGAAATCCCGCTACCGCGTCTATGAAGAGAAGCTGATTGTCCAGGCCGGCCAGTGGGCCCGATCGGCCATAGATGCCTACGAAGTGGGCGAACTGGAGTTCGACACCATGATCCAGGCCCGGATACGGGAACTTGAAATCAAACAGCAGGCCGAGACCCTGCTTTATATGCTCTGGCAGAGACGGGCCGCACTCGACGCCATGGTCGGTTTTGAATTGAAAAGGATAAGCCATGACTAATTCATCAGGTACCAGCCACCCGCATTTTCCGTTCAGGACGGTGATGGCAACTATTTTCATAACTCTCGTCATTGCCGGTGCGGCGGCATATCTTCTCGGTTACCTCGGAGCCGATGAAGGACGCACGGAGGTCTCCCAGACCCAGACTGCAGATGAGGATACGACAACCTCCGGGGATCGTGAAGTCGCCTACTGGCGCGCACCGATGAACC
>JAGXHH010000094.1 GCA_024636355.1 Desulfobacteraceae bacterium
TCGATCGGAAGATCTTTGAGGATGTCCATGATCATTTCACGTTCGCGGAACGTATAGAAGGTGGGGGTAATGGCGCCGACATCGTTGGCCATGATTCCCATGAAAGCAATATGATTGGCGATCCGGAACAGTTCGGAAAGGAGCACCCGGATGTACTCGGCCCGCTCCGGAACCCGTATGCCGGCGAGTTTTTCCACGGCCATGACGTACGGCTGTTCGTTTGCGGCCCCGACCAGGTAATCGACCCGGTCCGTATACGGGACATACTGGATCCAGTGCTGGCGTTCGCCGACTTTTTCGGCGGCCCGGTGATGGTACCCGATATCCAGGTCCAAGTCGGTAATCGTTTCGCTTTCCATGCGGGCGACGTACCGTATGATGCCGTGGGTACCGGTATGATGGGGGCCGATGTTCAAGACATAACTCTCGCCACCCGGATCATCGTAAACGAACTTTTCCCCGCTCCATGGCTGCAGGTTCCGGGCATCGGCAAAGGTATAGGGGGGCATTTCCGTGGCGCGTCCCGGATGCGTTTTCCGCAACGGATGCCCCTTCCAGTCTGCCGGCATCAAGAGGCGGCGCAGATCGGGATGTCCGGAAAAGCGAAGGCCGAACATGTCGTAGATTTCACGCTCATACCAGTTGGCGTTCGACCAGAGGTCATGGATGCTTGCCGTTTCGGGATATTCCCCGTGGAGCGGCACTTTGAGGCGAATCCGGGCGGCCGGATCAAAAGCAAGAAGGTTGTAGACAAGGGTGAAATCGGGATAATTCTCCCGGTTGCGACGGGCCGATTCGTCTATGGCCGTATAATCTTCCAGACGCCGAAAATTTGGCTGCGAGTCGTTTTTCAGGAAAAGCAGGACCTCTCTGATCCGGTGTTCACTCACCTCGACCGTAAGCATGTCAGAGGTGTGTTCGGCCGGCCGGACCGCATCTCCGAACCGGTGCGTCAACTGCCCCCGGATATCGTTTTCCGCCGGTCCCAATGTAATCCGTGCCGCAGGGGGCGCCCACATTTCATCGGCCCGGCTGTCAAAAAAATCCGGCGGCGTTACCGAACTGCCCCGGAACGGGATGCCGTTCATACCGGGCCCGCGCGTATCGCGCAGTTTGCTCACGCCGTCTACGAGTACCGGGGCGATGGTTCCCTGGTGGCCACCACCAAGATGAAAAATTTTGCGGGTCGGTTTTTCCTCGGTCTGGATTTTTTTCTGCAGGATCGTCAATCCCTCGATCACGGCCTCAGGGCGCGGCGGGCAACCCGGGATGTAAACGTCGACCGGCAGGATCTGGTTGACCCCCTGTACCACCGAATAGACATCGTACATGCCGCCGGTATTGGAACAGGACCCCATGGAGATCACCCATTTCGGCTCGGCCATCTGTTCATAGAGGCGAAGGACGACCGGGGCGACTTTTTTGAATACCGTTCCCGATATGATCAGCAAATCCGCCTGCCGGGGAGACAACCGCAGCACCTCGGCACCGAATCGGGCCAGATCGTAGCGCGGCGTCCATGCCGTGATCTCCTCGATGAAACAGCAGGACAACCCGAAATACATCGGCCAGAGGCTGCACGCGTGCGCCCAGTTGACGACCGTATCGAGTACGCGGGTTATCCGCGGTTCCGATTCCTGTCCGTTTTCCCGTTTAATGCCAGACCTCCCTTACGCCAGATATAGACCAGACCCAGAAGCAGGACGAAAATGAAAAAGGCCATCTGCGCCAGACCTTTCCATCCCAGGCTCTCGACCGCGACTGCCCAGGAGAAAATAAAGGCGCCTTCCACATCGAAAATCATAAAGAATATGGCCACCAGAAAAAACGGAACCGGGTAGCGCAATCGGGCCGTCCCGGTCGGGATGATGCCGCTTTCATAGGCGCGCATTTTTTCAACGCCCGGCTTCTTCTCCCCGAGCCAGGAAATCAGGAACATCAGCAGGATCATCATGACCAGTATGGAAAAGGTGAACGCAAACAACCCGAACACCCCCGGAACCCAGGGCGACAGCGTATTTGATATGTCGAGGGGTTGCATAACCGTTTCACCTTTTAGATAAATTTTTAAAATGTCCAGTCGGTTTCGGTTTCGGTTTTCGTGCACGTGCACGTACACGTGCACGTGCACGTGCACGGCTTTAGACCTGGATTTTCGGATGTTGGTTTTTCTTCTTGTTAACGCGATCAACTACACCGCCGATCCCCATTTTTTTAAGATAAACATGATGAAAAGATCGAGCCAATAGGTTTGTGGGGAGAAAGGGTTCGGGGTTCAAAGTTCAAGGTTCAAGGTTGATGACTTCGTACAAAGCTCATTATTTCGCTGAGCAGTGTTTTAGAAGAAAGGAACTTTTAAGAACAAATGCCGTGCACGTGCACGAGCACGTGTACGTTCACGTGCACGAAAACCAAATTAGTGAACGTTTTCCTTGGAAGTAAGACCAACCACAGAGACCACAAGAGAATCAGCCCTTTCAAATAAAAAGCATTTCTCTGTGTACTCTGTGCCCTCTGTGGTTAAAACAGACTTGTTTGGACATTTTACCCTATTGGCGGGGACGCTTCGGAATAGGGCGATTCGTGAATCGCCCCTACGAATGGCCGTTGTACAATGGCGTAAGATCCGGATCAATCCCATCCAAGGGGAAATGGAGATATTCTTTTCTCGGCCTCTCGATGTAGGGGCGATTCACGAATCGCCCTTGGGCGGGGATAAAACCCGCTCCTGCGGGCAGCGGATTTTTTAGAATATCGGGATCCTTGTTCGAAAGGGATTTGCGGAAAGGGTGTTGACTTTCAAACAAACGTTTAATACAAGCGTTTCAACCTTAATTGAACGTCTACTGCCAAGGTAAATCATCTATGTCGGAAGCTGTGAACGACCAGACGCGCGAACGGATCCTCGATTCTGCCGAACTGCTTTTTGCCCGCAAGGGATTTGATGCGGTCTCTATCCGGGAAATCACCGGGGCATCGAAAAGCAACCTGGCTGCTGTGAATTATCATTTCGGCAGCAAATTCAATCTTTACATGGAAGTGTTCCGCCAGAGATGGGTTCCCCGGACCCGGCGGATCCGGAAGCAGTTTGCCGAACGTCTGGCCGACACCCCGGAGCCCCGGATCAGGGATGTCGTCAATGCCATGGTGCGCTCTTTTTTAGACGGACAGCTGACCGATCAGGAACGGCTCATTCACGGCCAGCTGATGCAGCGCGAAATTGCATCTCCCACGGACGCCCTGAAGATGGTCGTCGAGGAAGTCATGCGCCCACAGCAGCAGCGCCTGAGCGACCTGATGCGCCCGCACCTTCCGGCGCATGTGGATGAAAATCGCCTGCGGCTTTCGCTGCTGAGCGTGATCGGCGTGACCCTTTACTTCACCTTTGCCCGGCCGGTGGTTTCCCGCCTGACAGGCCAGGAATACGACGATGAATTCAAGGCCGTCCTGATCGACCACATCACGACATTTGCCATAGACGGCATGAATGCACTGAACAAGGAATATAATTAATCCATGTACCGTTTCCGGATCACTCTCTTGATCGCTGCCCTGGCATTTTCCGGCTGCATGCGCCTGGGACCCGATTACCAGCGGCCCGAACCCGATTTCCGGGTCCCGGAGCAATTCGAACAGGCCACACCGGCGCAAACCGGCGACTACATTTCCCAGAATAACCAGGATAAATGGTGGCGTGACTTCAACGACCCGGAGCTTGATCGGGTGGTTACCCGGGTGGCCTTAAACAACCCGGACATTCACCAGGCGACTGCCCGCGTGATGGAATCGCGCGCTTTTCTGACCCAGACCCGGGCGGATCAGTACCCGGAACTCAACCTCAACGCCAATACGTCGCGCCAGCAGCAATCGGTGCTCAACCCCGCCACCGGAGGCAGGGAATCCGTCACCGGCGATTCTTTTTCCCTGTCGACACCGGCATCTTTTGAACTCGACCTATGGGGCAGACTGTCGCGCGCAACGCAAGCGACTCGCGCCGAGCTGATGGCAACGGAAGAAAATCGGCGCGCCATTGTCCAGTCGATCATCGCCGAAGCCGTCATGCGGCACCTGGAAATCCGGTCGCTGGAACAGCGGATCGCGATCAATCACCGGTTGATCGATGCCTACCGTCAGAATCTGCAACTCGTGGAAGGCCGATACCAGAGGGGTCTGACCTCGGTTCTCGATGTGCGCCAGGCCCGCCGTATTCTGGCACAGGCCGAATCCAGGCTTCCCGGGCTGATCGAATCGCTCGGCCGATCGCAACAGGCGCTCTCGATTCTGCAGGGGGCATACCCGGAAGCCGGAGAGCCCGGCACATACCAGGCCGAAGCTTTTCAACTGCTTCCCCCGGTGCCCCCGGGGCTGCCTTCGGAGCTGCTGATCCGCCGGCCGGACATCCGTACGGCCGAAGCCCGGCTGATGGCCGCAAGCGAACGTATCGGCGTGGCCAAAGCCAACCGGTTTCCCCATATTACGCTTACCGGCAGTTTCGGGTATGCCAGCAATTCGTTAAACGCCCTGTTCACTCCCGCAAGCCAGCTGTGGCAGATCGCCACCCAGGGGCTGCAACCGGTTTTCAACGCCGGCAAACTCTCCGCCGCCCAGCGGGCGGCAGAAGCCCGCTACCAGCAGCAGCTGGCCACTTATGCAAAACAGGTATTAAATGCATTTGGCGAAGTCGAAGGGGCGCTTCTCACCCGCGAACAGCAGATTGAACGGCGGCTCCTGCTGGTCCGGTTCCTGGACGAGGCCCGGGCCACGCTTGCTATCGCCATGGATCGCTACAAACGGGGGCTGATCGATTACCTGAACGTACTCGATGCCCAGCAGGCCCTTTTCCAGGCGGAACTCGAACTGGTCGAATCCGAACTGACCATCTATTCCAACAGGGTCCGGTTATACAGGGCACTGGGCGGAGGATGGGATCAGGTTACGAGTGTGGAAGGTCCTGCCGAATACAACTAACGAGCAATGTGCATTTATCATGCTCATGCTCTTAATCTTAATCTTAATCTTGCTCTTAATCTTGATCTTGATGTCAAAAGCAAAATCTACCACAGAGGTCACAGAGTAAAGGCTTTTAAATTATAAAAACGCATTTCTCTGTGTACTCTGTGCCCTCTGTGGTTAATGCCTTTTAGGATTAAGAGTAAGAGTAAGAGTAAGAGTAAGAGTAAGAGCACGATTAAGAGCAAGAGCAAGAATTGCAACTAACCCAGCACTGAAACACGCACCCGAGGAAATCGATGCAAAGCAAAGCACAAATTATCCTGCATACCATCCTGACCCTGGTGATCATCACGGCGGGCATCGTCGGATTCAAGGCACTGAAATCGAGCCGGCCGGCCCTGGCCCGGCAGCAGCCACAGGTTGCGCTGCCCATGGTCCGCACCGTCGCTGCATCTCCGGGGGCCCTGGACATGATACTCACCGGGGAAGGAACCGTTCACCCGGTTGCGGAAATTCAACTAATTCCGGAAATCGGCGGACGGGTTGTCCATATCTCGCCGAACCTCGTCAACGGCGGAACATTTGCGGCCGGCGAACGCCTGATAGCCATAGAACCGGCCGATTACGAGATCGCCGTCACCCTGGCAAAAGCCGGGGTCCAGGACGCGCAAAGCAAGTATGAACTCGCCCGCCAGGAAGCCGAAGCCGCCAAAACCGAATGGCAACAGCTTCATCCCGGGACGAACCCGCCGGACCTCGTGGCCAAAAAACCCCAGCTCGAAGCCGCCCTTGCCAATCTTGACGCCCAGCGGGCGTCGCTCGAACGGGCCCGCCTCAACCTGAAGCGAACGGAAATCACCGCCCCGTTCAACGGCCGGGTCAGTGCGGAAAGCGTCGATCCCGGGCAGTACGTCGCCCCGGGCCAACCCCTGGCGACCCTGTATTGCATCGATGCCGCCGAAATTGTCGTTCCGATGGAAGGTTCTGCCTTGCACTGGTTTGCCGTTCCCGGCTTTACGTCGGATACCGATTCACGGGCACAGGCATCGGTCACGGCTGTCGTGGCCGGGAAGAAATGCAACTGGGAAGGCCGGGTTGTAAGGGTCGAGGGACGTATCGATGAAAAAACCAGGATGGGCAATGTGGTGATCCGGATTCCCGAACCGTATGCCACCCGGCCGCCGCTGGCGATCGGCCAGTTTGCCGAGGTCCGGATCCAGGGTCTTACCCTGCCGGAAGCCGCCGTTATCCCCCGGGCGGCGCTGCATGGGGAAAACACCGTCTGGGCGGTTTCTGCCGAAGACGGCCGCCTGTATTTCCGGAGCGTTGATATCGCCAGGATGGACAGCCGCGGTGTTGTCATCCGAGGCGGATTGAAACCGGGTGACCGGGTGGTGGTCTCCCCGCTCAAGGCGGTCACGGACGGCATGCAGGTCCGGGCAGTGGACGCAGATGGAGGGATTTCTTAATGAAAAGCGTCATTTCATGGTTTGCTGGCAATCATGTTGCCGCCAACCTGCTGATGCTCTTTTTCCTATTAGCGGGTATTGCGACCGCAGTGGGAATCAAGCTGGAAATTTTTCCGGAAACCGAACTCGATAAAATCCAGATCAGCGTCGCCTATCACGGTGCATCACCTGCCGAGGTGGAAGAAGGCGTGATTCGACAGATTGAAGAAAACATAGCGGGCATCGAAGGGATCAAGCGGATCGATTCAGTTTCCAGGGAAGGCATCGGCCGGGTCACCGTTGAAGTAATGACCGATTGGGACCCAAAGAAACTACTCGATGATGTCAAATCGGAAGTCGACCGGATCACCACCCTGCCCCTCGAGGCTGAAGAACCCGAGATCCGGGAAATCACCCGGCGCATTCAGGTGATCAGTATCGGGGTATACGGAGACGTGCCCGAAGCGACCATCA